>JBCBYJ010000011.1:0-17612 GCA_039815905.1 Pseudomonadota bacterium
CGGGAGTTCAAGTCTCCCCCGAACCACCATTTACCCACAATGCTCGAAACCCTCTATTCCGCCGCGACGGGCACGGGATTGCCTTTGAAGCCAAGCGGGAGGCCGGCGCGGGGGGTGAAGCCATATAGGTCTTCGTCCGGTAGGGCCGATTGCACCAAGTCGCGCGTCGCCATGAGGGCGTCCAGGTTGATGCCGGTATCAATGCCCATGGATTCAAACATGAAGACCAGGTCCTCGGTGACCACATTGCCGCTCGCGCCCGGCGCTGTCGGACAACCGCCGAGGCCGCCAAGGGAGCTGTCAAAAGTTGTGATACCTTCCTCATAAGCGGCCAAAATATTGGCAAGGCCGAGTCCGCGCGTATTGTGCAAATGAACGCCGGTCAGGTGCTCTGCGCCGACGACGCCGCGCACCGCGCGGATCAAGCGTTTCATCGAGGCCGGGTCGCCATAACCGGTCGTGTCCGACACCCCGACTTCATCGCAGCCCGCCGCCATTAAACGCTCGGCGCAGCGCAAGATTACCGCGTCGTCAATCGGGCCTTCCAGGGTGCAGCCAAAGGCGGTCGAGAGCGAGCCTTCAAAATGCGGACGCTGGGCTTCAGGCAAGCCGGTGATCAGAGTCGAAATCGCCTCGGCTTCCTCAATCACTTGGTCATGCGTGCGGCGAATATTGCGCAGCGAATGGGTTTCGCTGACCGATAAAGGCAATGTGATCTTATGCGCGCCCGCTTCGATGGCGCGCTGGGCGCCCTTGAGATTGGGGACTAAGACCGCCACGGTCAGGTCCTTGATCTGGACCGCGTGGCGCGTAATCTCGCCTGTATCGGCCATTTGCGGAAGTAATTTTGGCGACACGAAAGAGCCAATCTCAATTTCTTTGACGCCAGACGCCGCCAATGCAGAGATCCAGCGTTTTTTGAGGTCCGTGGGCATGATCGCTGCGCAGTTTTGCAGCCCGTCGCGCGGGCCCACTTCGCTGATCAGAACGCTGTCTTGGGACATCAGATTTGCCTTTCTCTTCGCCCTAAAACGATGATCTTTCTGATCAATCGTCACGTGACCTTTTCCGGGTATGGTATATCTAATACAAAAGATATATCTTTTAAAGATGCCGACGTAACAAGTCGGCAAAGACTTTCAACGCGGGAGAGATAGATGAGCGAAGAGACGGCGCTGTTAAGTGGGATCAAAGTCGTTGAATTCACACATATGGTCATGGGCCCAGCGGCCGGACTGGTTCTGGCTGATCTTGGTGCCGATGTCACCAAAGTTGAGCCCGTGGGCGGCGACAAGACCCGGCGTCTGCGGGGCTCAGGTGCGGGCTATTTCTCGATGTATAATCGCAATAAAAAGAGCCTCGCCATCGATCTGAAATCGCCTGAGGGCAAAGAGATTGCGCTGCAACTGATTGATCAGGCGGATGTGTTCATTGAGAATTTTCGGCCCGGCGCTTTAGACCGGCTCGGCTTTGGCTATGAGGCCCTGTCGGCGCGCAATCCGAAACTCATCTATTGCTCGGAAAAAGGCTTTTTGGATGGACCCTATTCGCACCGCACGGCCTTGGACGAAGTGGCGCAAATGATGGGCGGGCTGGCTTATATGACCGGGCCGCCAGGCCAGCCATTGCGGGCGGGCGCGAGTGTGATTGATGTCACCGGGGGTATGTTCGGCGCGATCGCCGTGCTCGCCGCTTTACAGGATCGCACGCGCACCGGTCGGGGCCGCCATGTCAGCGCCTCGCTATATGAAACGACTGTGTTCCTGGTGGGTCAGCATATGGCGCAATATGCGGTCACGGGCACGCCAGCGGCGCCAATGCCGGCGCGCGTTTCGGCCTGGGCGGTATATGACGTGTTTGACGTCCAACAGGATGAGAAAGTCTTTGTCGGGGTCGTCTCTGATGGCCAATGGAAGGCCTTTTGTGACGCCTTTGGCTTATCCGAATGGGCCGCGGATGCCACGCTCGCCGCGAATAATGATCGGGTCGCGCGCCGGGATGAGATTATCCCGGTCCTGCGCGCGCTGTTCGCGACGTTTACGCGCCAAGAGCTGATGGCGAAATTGGAGACCACGGGGCTGCCATTTGCGCCGATCCAGCGCCCAGAAGACTTAGCGAGCGATCCGCATCTGATCGAGAGCGGTGGCTTGCTCGAGATGACGATCCCAGATGGCGGAGACATCTCGCTGCCCGCGATGCCGATTTCAGTCGATGGTGCACGGCCGGGCTTGTCGCTCAATCCGCCAGACATTGGCGAACATTCAGAGCAGGTCTTGATGAGCTTAGGCCTTAGCCAGGCTGAGATTGATCGTCTGATTGAAAAAGGCCTGGTCGACACTGGTGCAGCGGCATCAGAACCCGTGGTGGGCTGAAGAAAAAGCCGTTCCGAGCGGAACGGCTTTTTGGAGTGGCCAGCGACAAGGGGTCAGTCGTTGGCGCTAGTATTTGACAGAGCAGCCATATGGTTTGGAGCTGGTCACGTCCGGCGTTTGGCCGGCTGCAACCGCCGTGAGCGCCGCGGTGACATAATTTGTTGCTTTGGCAATATCCGCCACTTTGGCAGAGCGAATAGAGTCGATCGCGCCTTGATAGGCGAGCGCGCCCTCGCCGGTGATGACATACATATGCGGCGTCGTTTTCGCATCATAGGCCCGGCCAAGGTCGCCGCTCGGATCGAGAATCGTATAAGCGGGGACTGATCCGCGTTCGGTATTTTTCGCCATAGCGGCATCCGCTTCAAGATAACCTTGCTTGCCCGGTGCGGACGAGATGACTTGGATCCACACCGTGTCGTCGTCAGAGGCCCCGTCTTGCAGGGTCTGCATGTTCACGACCGGCTCGGCATAGTGTTTCTTCACAAACGGGCAGTCATGATTGGTCCATTCGAGGACAACGGTTTTACCGTCAAAGTCGCCGAGCGAAATTTGCTCGCCTGAACTGGTATTATAATCGACAAAAATGGGCGCGGCTTCGCCAACGATGGGGGCGGCATTGGCTGAGAATGCGATCATGGATCCTGCGGTCAGCGCCACAGCGGTCGCCATGCCCGCGGCCAATCCGAGATTTCTACGTGTAAAAGTCTTCATTTGAGGGCTCCGGTGTTTGATCAAACCACACTTGTAAATACCTCAACCAGCCGCGGCGACAAGGCCCGTTACAAGATCGATAGATAACAATTCCGGGAGGACCTGCGGCTGAGCCGCGCCGGGCGCGTACCAGAGATACATCGGCACCCCGGCCCGATTATGCTTTTGCAATTCCTGGGCGATCACCGGATCGCTATGGGTGAAGTCGGCCACGAGGAAAGCGACATTGCCCGCCGCGAAAGCGTCAATCACAGGTTTGGTCTGCAAGGTTTGCAGTTTATTGGCCTGACACGTGACGCACCATTCTGCGGTAAAATCGACGAATATGGCGCGTCCCTCGGCGGTCAACTCAGCAACCCGCTCGGGCGACCAGTCTTCGGTCTCGTATTTGGCGGCATAGGCCTCGTTAGGCCCGTCGCGCTCGATGGCCGTGCGCGCTTGCGCCAGTGGCCAGATCAGCCCGGCAAGAATGGCGAGACCGGCAAGTCCGCGCGCCAATTGCGTCGAGATATTCCCGCTGGACCGCGCGATGATGACAAACGCCCCGATCAAGCCGGCGAGCCAAGCCAAGCCAATCAGGATTTCGGTGCTGCTGGTCGCCGAAATGAGGCCAAAGATCGGGATGATGATTGCCAGGCCGAGCACAGAGAGCAGAATCGCTTTTGCGCCCTGCCCTGCAGCCTTGAATGTCCAGATCCCGAAGGCGATGAGCGCCGCCCCCGCCACCACCATGGCCGCCATGCGATACCCGCCCAGCGCGCCCAAAACGGATAAGAGCCAAGCAGCGGTCAAGAACATCGGAAAGGCAAAGACCTGTTTCAGGGTTTCCATCCACGCCCCGGGTTTCGGAATCATTTTCTGCAAGCCCGGCACGAAGCTCAGCACCAAGAAAGGCAGCGCCATGCCTAGTCCCATCGTCAATAAGACCAGAACCACATTGACCGCCGGTTGGGTCATCACTGCGCCGAGCGCCGCCCCCAAGAACGGTCCCGTGCATGGCGCGCCAACCACCGCCGCTAAAACGCCGGTAAAGAAAGCGCCCGCATGGCCTTGTTTCGCGGCCAGTCCAGAGCCAACGCTTTGCACCGACGTGCCAAGCTCAAACAGGCCCAACAGCCACAGGCCGATCATGAAGATGATCAGGATTAACGCCGTGACCAGGATCGGGTTTTGTAGCCAGAAGCCCCAAATCGCGATCCCCGTGACGGCCCGGACGGCCAAAATCGCCGCGGCCAGGGCGGCAAAACAGACCAAAACACCGGCCGCATACCATAAGCCATGGGCGCGAACTTGGCCGATATGACCCTCTGCGCTGGCGCTCACCAGGCCCATCGCTTTGATCGACAGAACCGGCAAGACGCATGGCATCAGATTGAGGATCAGTCCGCCGATGAGCGCGAACGCCATTAAAAGCGGCAAATTGGTGACCCCGCCACCACCGCCGCTTGGCAGCGCGCTGCCGCGAACACCGCTTGTGCCAGGCAGGACAGCGCCAGCATTGGCCGAGATCTCGAAGGCGGCTTCGCCAATCCTCACGACGCCAGACAGGGTTTGAGGCAAAGGATCGCCGTCAGAATCTGGCGTCAGGTTGAGCTGTAATCCATCTGTTCCGAAGCGCGCGGGTTGATCAGCGGCATGTTTGATCTCGTGCCCATACGGAAAAAAGCGGGCTTCGCCGGTGGCGCCAGCAATTTCGTCACCGGCCAAGGACAAGGTCCATACGCGACCTGTATCGCTCAGCGCCGCTTGGCCATTAAAGGCCGGCGGCACCTGGGCCAAGGCCGCTTGGATCAGATCCGCGCCATATTGGTCCGGCAGTTGCGCGGCGCCGACCGATTGCAGAAATCGGATATCAACGCTCTCCGGAATACAGATATCTTCGCAAATCAGATAATCCGCGACGCCTTCAAACAAAAGCGGCCCGTCGGCATCGTCTGGCAAAGTCACCCTAAAGGGCAATACGATTTGGTTCGAATAGCCATAATCCATGATTTGATTGGGCACGATCGGGAGCAGCTCTGGCAGCGGCCAATGAAACGCATCAATCGCATCGGCTGAGAGGCCGCCCGTTGCACTCCAAGTGATCTCAGGTGGAATACCGGCATCGCCTGCATTCACCCAATAGATGTGCCAATTGGGATCGATGTCGAAGGACAGGCCAAGCCAAAGCGTCTCGCCAGGCACCGCCAAAGCCCGCTCAGACACCAGCTCAACACGGGCATGGCCGCCATCCACAGGCTGCGCCGCCACAGGAAACAGCAACGCGACGTGGGCGAGCAACGCGAAAAAACCGAAGACAAGAGAACGGCAAGGGGTCATGTCAGAGCCTGTAACTATCACAGTGCGGTGCTTATCGGAGACTCCTTAACAGGGAAACCACCTCGCGAGGATGTGACCGGTTTCAACATCCCCGTGAGACGCTTCGATCGCAGCACAAAAAAGGCGGCCCGAAACGCGCCGCCTGTTTAAGTCTTGTATCGCTGACGCGGGGCTTAAGCCACCGGTGCTGGAGCGGCTGTTGCTTCGGCGGGCGCTGGCGCATTCACCGCTTTGGTGATGACGCGCTGCCAGTTTAGCAATGAGATCATGTGCGCATAACACGCTCCGAGGGCGCCTTGCTCACGCAGCCGCTTGAACTGCTCTTCGCTAAGCGCATTCAGCTTGGCCTCATCAATCGCCCAATAATCGGCAATCTTTTGCTGCTCGCCGACCGAATTGCCTTGCGGATCGCGCGGTTGGAAGGCGACCGTTTTCTGCTCGAAGAGACCAAACTCTTTGATCACTTTGACAAATTCCATCGTCGCGCGGCGCTGACGTTCAAATTCTTGGCAGAAATTGATCGCGTTTTGCGTAAACTCTGTGGGCTCGCCATTTTCGAACAAAGCCGTTTCCGGTTGATTGGTCACCATCGGCGCGTCGCGGTCAATGCACAGCAAAAGACGATCGCTGTCTTGGTCATTGGCAAACACAAACGGATAACGCCGCGCAAACGCTGGGACGTAAAAGTCTGGATCCGCTTGGCCGGCATCTGTGATGAACAGGTTTTGGCCTTGGCGCACACCCATCACCGCCACTGGGGTATAGTCGTCGCCAACAAAAATCACCGGATATGACGCAGCGGCCATACCAAATTCGGTCACCGTCACCGGTACAGCATGCGCCGTGCGCATGAACGCAAACGGCTCTGGGATGGATTTAATCCCCAATCCGCCATGTTGTTCAGGGTTTAAAGGCTGTGGGTTCTTGTAGAACAGAACGTTACCGGTCAGTCCTGCTGGTTGTGTGTCTTGTGTATTTTCCACGGGGCACTCCGCTTGATAAGATGGCGCGGTGTAACGGAAATGTTCTGGGCCGACAACAGGAAGAGTGCGCGTGAATGCAGGTGTTGCAGATGTTTCATACTTTTCCAACGCTCTGGAGCTTAGCTAGGCGGATGATGAAACTGCGTCTTTTGTTTATGACCGCACTTTTGAGCCTCACGCTCGGCGCGCCCAGTGCGTGCAGCCAAAGCAGCGACTCCTCTCGCTCAGAGCGCCGCGCCATCACCCAATCGCAGGCCATTGCCACCGACTTTCTGCGCACCGAATTGTCGCTTTCACCGGAGACGGCCAGTCGCTTGCGGCTCGAGCGCTATCTCGGCCCGACGGCGATTTATCGGCTCGACAATCACTCGCAAGCCGGGTTTGAGCGGCGACGCTTGGTGCGGATTGAACTGATGCAACGCTTGCAACAGCGCCCGCGCTTGCCCGAGGGCCATCCATTGGCACGCGATTTAGCGGTTGCAGAGGCCGCCCTGGTCGACCTGATCGCGCTCGAACAATTGGGCTATGGACGGTTCAATTATGCCGATCACCGACCCTATGCCATGGACCCTTATTCGGGGATCTGGATTGAAGGCCCAGCTTTGTTGGCCTTCCAACAGACAATCAACAATGCCGAAGAGGCGACGGCCTATATTACCCGCCTGAAAAGCATGAGCGAGGCGGTTCAAGACACGCGCCGACGTTTAATCGCTGATCGGGCCTCCGGCATCGTCCTGCCGCGCAGCCTTGCCAATGAGAGCCAGCGCCGGGTGCGGATGCTGCTCTCCGAGGATGCGTCAGCGCTGCCGCTCTTGGTGACGACATTTGAGGCGCTGACCAGCGATTTGAGCGATCTTGATCGCGACGCGCGCGCCGCGATGATCGCTTTGGTTGAGGATGAACTCGAGACAAAACTGCGCCCGGCTTTGCAGGACCTGTCGGACACGCTGGCCGAGATGGGCTCGGCCTCGACAGATCAATCCGGGATTTGGGCGCAGCCGAAAGGCCAGGACTTATATAGTGGGATCTTGACCGCTGCGACCGGAGAGCGACTGAACACGGAGCGCTTGCATGCGCGCCATTTGGAAGATGTGACCCGGATGCGTACGGCTTTGTTGTCAGACTTGGTCGTGCCTGACACCCAGGTCGAACCCGCCCCGGTGCCGCCAGAACGCCTATCGCAATTGCTGCCTTGGTTCGAAAGCCTTTTTGAAACCGCACCGCTGACAGACGCCGAGCCACCAGCCGATAGACAACCCTATGAATTGCGCGCGACGGTGAACGCGCTTGCGCCCAGTTCGGATTGGCAATTGATCGCTGGGGCGCCGAGTTTTCGAGCGCAAGCCGAGCAAATCCAAGTCTTCCAATCGACATGGCGCCAGCAACCCTTCCTAACCTGGCGCACGGAAGGCGAGGGGCAATTGTCGCCGCAACGCCAGTTGATTGAGTATGCCGCGATTGAACAGGCTTGGCAGCTTTATATCTGGACCCGGCAAGTGGCAGACGCTGATCCGGTCGAGGCGCCGGTGGCGCATGCCGCCAATCGCACGATTGGGCTCATTCAGTCCGTCCTCGCGGCCACAGATACGGGCTTACACCTCAATCGCTGGACACTGCCCGAAGCAACCGATTTCATTGCCGTTCAGAGCGGGTTGAGCGAACCTTTGGCGCGACAATTGGCCTTGCGGATTATGGCGCGCCCAGGCTACCAGTCGGCCATTGCTGCGGCTTTTCATCGATTTGAGATTCTATCTGAACGCTCGCAAGCTGTGCTGGGTGCGCGCTATTCAGAGACGGACTTTCAGCGCACGCTCATTCAAGCTGGGCCACGGCCCCTGCCCTTTATCGAAGCCGATGTGGAAGCCTGGTATGGCGCGCGGCTGGAAAACTAGGACCGTCAAATATGGTCTGGGCCCCGGCTTAGGCCGCCATAGCAAGATCAGCCGTGGCTTGTTCAAGCACGGGGTTTAGACCGGCTTCTAAGTCTCGAAGCGCCGCGGCGCGATCGCTTGGATCGACTTGACGCATAATGAACACGGTGCGCGCACCATAGCGTTCGGCATCGGCCCAGGCCCAAATCGGCTGGACATCATGTAACCGGCCGCGCAGCGTGGCGAGGCGAATGACGCGCCACCCAAAGGGGCCTTGCGCCGCAAATAACGCAATCCCGGCTTCCCGCGCCCAAGGCGCGTTCGGAGCCATCCGAACAAAAGAATAGGCTTTTCCTGATCGGCCCCGGAACTTCATCTCACGCATAACTGTTCTCCTTGTGTTCCGTTCTTTATATTCTACTTTTGTTCTCATGCAAGGATTTTATCGTTAACAGAGGGTTAATACCGGCCCCTGCGGCAAGTTGGAAAAATGTAGGTTGAGGCTTGCCCTGTGGATAATAATACAGTACTGGCCTTTTGCTCACCCGTAGCATAAGGGTGAGGCGTGATGGGTTTGGTATAGGTTTCCGGCAAATCTGACTGTGAAGTCTTGAATTATAATCTTCCACGCCCACATAATGCTCAAGATGAGCATAACAGGAGGCCAATATGCAAGACTGATTGATTCTGGACCTGGGTGTCCAACCCCAACGCCGCTTCGCGCGCCCTCCGCAGCTGAAGCCCGCGGCCTTGACTATGATGAAGACGTTAAAGCCAAGACCGACCATTTATATCCGCTCGTCAGCGATTTCATCACGCCGATGGAATGGCCCGCCGTGGCGCCGCTTGTCGCCGCGATTAATGACCTGAAAGCGGAAAAGAATGCGGTCATCCTGGCGCACAATTATATGACGCCAGATATTTTCAGTCTGGTTGGCGACTTTCGCGGTGACAGCCTTCAATTGGCCCGTGAAGCGGCCAATGTTGACGCTGAGATCATCGTCCAAGCTGGCGTGCATTTCATGGCCGAGACCTCGAAAATCCTGGCGCCGAGCAAAACCGTTCTGATTTCCAGCCTCGAAGCGGGCTGTTCGCTGGCCAGCTCGATCACCGGCGACGATGTGCGCTTGATCAAACAACGCTACCCTGATTATCCGGTCGTCACCTATGTGAACACGACCGCCGATGTGAAAGCCGAATGCCACATCACCTGCACCAGTTCAAATGCGGCGCAAGTGGTCGAAGCGGTCGCGAAAGAGTGGAAAACCGACACAGTGATCCTGGTGCCGGATCAGTATCTTGCGAAAAATGTTGCAGCGCAGACCAAGATCCGGATCATCACCTGGCCCGGCGCGTGTGAAGTGCACGAATTGTTTAATGCCAATGATGTTGAAGCCTTGCGCGAGGCCCACCCTGGCGTGGTTATCCTGGCCCATCCTGAATGTCCGCCTGACGTGCTGGAGGCGGCAGACTTTGCGGGCTCGACGGCCGCGCTCGCCAATTATGTCAAAGATGAAAGCCCGGCCAAAGTCGTGTTGCTGACCGAATGTTCGATGTCCGACAATGTCGCGGCTGTAAACCCAGACGTCAATTTTGTCCGGCCCTGCAATCTTTGCCCGCATATGAAGAAGATTACGCTGGAGAACATTCTCGATTGCTTGACTGAGATGCGTCATGAAGTGACGATTGAAGAAGCGGTGCGTAGCAAAGCGAAAGCAGCGATTGATGCGATGTTGGCGCTGCCGAAAATGGCAAATCCCCTGGCCTTTGAGACAGGACTGAAGCCGATGGAGATTGAAGTTATTTCACCCAGTTGATGCCTTGTCCCTGCCACATCGCGAGCTAAGGTCATATTGGAGAGAAACGAAGGAGTGGATGATGGTGCGGCGATTGGCGGTCATTTGCGCTGGACTGTTAAGCCTGGCCGCTTGGCCCGCTCAGGCCGACACAGATCCCTCTGACGTGCTCGGCTCTTGGAGCTTTCAGACCAAGCCATACCGCCAGGGCGAATGTATCATGACCGGCACCATGCGCCTCTCCTCTCACCCCGAAGACGGGTTGTATGAGTGCGAGCTAACCGCCGTCGAAGTGTGTTCCATGTGGGGGCGCTCTGTCGTGTTACAGCAATGCCAGGCGCGTCGGTTTGGCAATCAGGTCTCGATCCGCTCTTCGATTACGCAGATGCTGGAGCAAAAAGTCGAGGGTCTGATCTATGTGCCGGACAATTTCACACTGACCATTCAAGATCATAGCCGGATGTGGGGCGCATTGGTCTCAGCGGCGACAGCGCCGGTTGAGTTTCGGCGCTCTGAGGATGGTATTTCATGAGGCGCGCGCTGGCTGCTCTTCTCATCGCCGTCTCGGTCAATGGCGCTGCCTTGGCTGAGGATAATATTGCTGGCCATTGGACGTTTGAGGCGAAAATCCCAGAAGACTGCAGCTTTGGCGGGACGGCGCGTCTCGAAAAAACCGGCGAGACGACCTATACTGGCGAACTCACCGCGACGCAGAGCTGCCCAGCCTTGCCCGATGATTATGTCGTTCGCCAAGAATGCGACGCGTCAAAACTCGGCAATCAACTCTCTGTTCGGTGCCGCATTGTTGAGTTCGTCAACGGCTTTCAGAGCGACTTTTATTACCCAGACAATTTTACGCTGACGATTGAATCCGGAGCGCGCATGTATGGCGCGCTGGTCAGTGCGGGAAGTGCCAATCCCGCTGAATGGATCCGTGCCGAAGGGGGCATTTCTTGATCAAAGCCACCGGGCCTCGGCCCGACACATATTCGGCCCCTGCAGCTGCAGGCGACGCCCCTATTCTCATCATTGGCGCCGGGCTGGCGGGTCTGTTCTTGGCGCTCCGATTGGCGCCGCGCCCATGTACGATCATTTCGCCCGCCCCGCTCGGGCAAGCGGCGTCGTCGGCCTGGGCCCAAGGCGGACTCGCCGCGGCGTTGCATCCGCAAGACAGCCCAGCGCAGCACGCCGCCGACACGGTTGCCGCCGGCTCTGGCCTGGTTGACCCAGCGATTGCCAAATTGATTGCCGAAGATGGCCCGCGCCGGGTCCGCGACCTGATTGCGCTCGGTGTCCCGTTTGATCGCACCCCGGACGGCCAGTTGGCGCTCAGTTTAGAAGCGGCCCATTCCCACCCACGCGTCGCCCGCGTCGCCGGAGATCTGGCGGGCAAAGCGATCATGGGCGCGCTCACCGCCGCGGTTAAAGCCGCCAGTCATATTCAATTGCTTGAGCACGCGCGCGCGGTCGGCTTGTTGCAAGACGATCAGGGCCGTATTGCTGGTGCCGTGTTGAAAGACAAGCACGGGCGAAGCTCTGTGCTGACGAGCGCTGAAACGGTGCTGTGCACCGGCGGGTCTGGCGGCTTGTTTCGGGTCACCACCAATCCGCCACAAGCGCGCGGCGATGCGCTGGCAATGGCTTATTCAGCCGGCGCCGTGATCGCTGATCCGGAATTTGTCCAGTTTCACCCAACCGCCATGGATGTCGGGCTCGACCCCTCACCGCTGGCGACTGAGGCGCTGCGCGGCGAAGGGGCGATCTTAGTTTCTGCGGATGGCACAAGCTTTATGTCGCGCTATCATGCTGAGGCCGAATTGGCGCCGCGCGATGAAGTCGCCCGAGCCATTCACACAGAACTCGCGGCCGGTCGTAAAACCTTTCTCGATACGCGCGCCGCGATTGGCGCGGGCATTAAAGACCATTTCCCGACTGTATTTGCCGCCTGTATGGCCGCTGGTATCGATCCGCGTCATAAGACCATCCCAGTGGCGCCGGCCATGCACTATCATATGGGCGGCATTCTGTCCGATACGTGGGGCCGCGCCAGTTTGAACGGGCTCAGCGTCTGCGGCGAATGCTCCAGCACCGGCGCGCATGGCGCCAATCGCCTCGCCTCAAACTCGCTGCTTGAAGCCGTGGTCATGGCCGCGCGGATCGCCGATCGCTTGCGCGAAGCGGACCTCAAGGCTCCTGGCGCGAGCGTCAGCGACGTGCCCGCCGACTTGCCAGATGAAGCGCTGCAAGATTTGCGCGAAGCGATGGCGACCGAATGCGGGGTCGTCCGCGAGGCCGGCGGTTTGCGCGCTGTGCTCAGCAAAATCGACCAGCTAGAAACCACGCATGGCCCTGCCCGGGCTTTGATTGCGTCGCGTTTAATCGCGTCCGCAGCGCTGCGCCGCGAAGAAAGCCGCGGCGGCCATTTCCGCAGCGATCATCCGACCTCAAATGAGACAGCGGTACGGACTTTTTCAATGCGATCAACACATCGCGAACCGCTTCTGGAGCCCGCCACATGAGTTTTCGTCCGCCGCCGCCTTTGCCAGATGTGATCCTGGACCCGATTGTGCGCTTGGCGCTGGCGGAAGATCTTGGCCGCGCTGGAGACCTCACCACAGATGCGACGATCAAACCCGGCACGCGCTTGAAGGCGCATATCCGCGTGCGTCAGCCCGGGCGTCTGGCGGGGCTCGACGCGGCCACCTATGCCCTGAAACTGATCGATCCTGCGGTCTCACTCCAGGTCCAAAAATCTGACGGTGACGCGATCGCGCCCGGCGACACAGTTGCGATCATGCAAGGGGAGGCCAGGTCAATCCTAATGGCGGAGCGGACCATGTTGAATTTTATGGGCCGCCTCTCCGGCATTGCGACGCTGACCAGCGCCTTTGCGGACAAGATCGCACACACCAAAGCCAAGATTGTTTGCACGCGCAAAACCACGCCCGGCCATCGCGCGGTCGAAAAGCGCGCAGTGCGCTGCGGCGGCGGCACCTCTCACCGCTATGGTTTGGACGATGCGATCTTGATCAAAGACAATCATATCGCGGCCTCTGGCTCGATCGCGGAGGCTTTGCAGCGGGCGCACACCTATGCCGGTCATTTGCGCATGATTGAGATCGAAGTCGACACGCTGGCGCAATTGAGCGAGGCCTTGCCGCACAAGCCGCATGCGATCCTGCTCGACAATATGGCGCCGGACCTGTTGCGTGAAGCCGTCGCGATGATTGACGGTCAGTGCTTGGCCGAAGCGAGCGGCGGGATCACGCTCGACACCGTGGCCGCGAAAGCTGAAACGGGCGTCGACTATATCTCGTCCGGCGCGCTCACTCACTCTGCGTCAAATCTTGACCTCGGGCTCGATATCCTCTGACCTGTCTTCAATAAGACAAATATGGAGGAGACTATGGCCGCTGCGAAGGGACGAAAGTCCATTTTTATTACAGGGGCAGCCTCCGGCATTGGCGCCGAAACGGCGCGCCTGTTTCAATCCAGAGGCTGGTTTTGCGGGCTCTATGACATTGACGAGGCAGGCCTCGCTCAGGTCGCGGGTGAGCTTGGCGCCGACAATTGTCATGTCGCCCCGCTCGATGTCACCCGCCGCGACGATTGGGCCGCCGCCATAGGCGGGTTTTCCGAAGCGACCGGCGGTCAAATGAATGTCCTGTTTAACAATGCTGGCATTGGACGACATGGCTGGTTTGAGGACATCCCACCTGAGGACTCTGATTTGGTCGTCGATGTGAACATTAAAGGCGTGATCAATGGCGTCTATGCGGCGCTGCCTTTATTGCGCGAGACCGAGGGTGCGCGGATCGTGAACACGGCCTCAACGGCGGGGGTTGTTGGCTCGCCGCGCCTTGCCGTTTATTCCGCATCTAAATTCGCCGTGCGTGGCCTGACCGAGGCGCTTGATGTCGAACTGTCTGAGATAGGCATCCGCTGCACCAGCTTGATGCCCTGGTTCATCGAAACCCCGATCCTGGATATGGGCGCGACTGAAGGCGCGAATCAGAAAATGTCTGACGAGCTAAAGGCCGGTGAGCAGGAGATCTACCCAGTCTCCCTTGCCGCTGAAACCGCTTGGGAGGCGGCACATGGCAAGGACGTGCATTACATGGCCGGAAAACGTGCCAAACAAGCGCGATTTGCCGCTCGGTTCATGCCCGGACGCTTAAAGAAACAAATTTTACAGGGTTTACCGCGGCGCGATTAGCCGCCAATCGCGGCGCCGTCAGTGAGCGTTCCTTGCTGCACCGAACGCAGCGCTCGTGCATTCAAATCAGCAACGGTAACATCCGTCTCTGCTGGGGTCTCTTCAAGGGTTTGAACCGGCGCCGCTTCCGGGGCTGTAACCGGGGCCGCCGCTTCGATTGTTTGCAAGACTTTTGGCTGAGCCGCCGGTGCCGCATCAGCCGGTGTAATCGCTTTCAGACCTGACCGGCGCTGCGCCAAGCGGGCGGCCTGACGAGCGCTCGCCACCGACCATTCGCTGCCACGCGGGAAGCGATAAAAG
Organism: Pseudomonadota bacterium; assembly: GCA_039815905.1. Taxonomy (GTDB): domain Bacteria; phylum Pseudomonadota; class Alphaproteobacteria; order Caulobacterales; family Hyphomonadaceae; genus Henriciella. Next base: position 14,572 of record JBCBYJ010000011.1, read on the forward strand.
ATGTGCGTTCCGATCTGCTTGGTCTTAATCAAACCAGAGTTCCAAACCGGGTTCACATAAGTCGCGTGATAATGCGTTGCGCCAGCGGTTTTCTTCTCATTCAGGTCCATCAGGACATGAGCTGCGATGGACTGAGCTTTGTCCCATTTTGCGCCGCGCGGCTTTTTGGTCATCGCGCCATCGCAAGTGAAGGTAAACTGGCAGCCTGTGGTGCGCGTTGCGCCTTGAAAGACGACATCACAAATCGTGTTCGGATAGCGGTGATCATTGACCCGGTTCATGATCACTTCAGCCACACCGAGCTGCCCAGAATAAGCCTCGCTGCGCGCTTCATAATAGACCGCTTCGGCCAAACATTGCTTTTGCTTGAGCAGGTCCTCAGCTTCGGCGCGCTTCGGCACTTCGAGCGAGATGACACTGCCAATCGCAGCCTTGTCGCGATCATAAGCGGCATAGCGGCTGAGCGCTGCGCTTGGGTCGCGCTGCATCGAATATTCAACCGTGCGCATCCAGTCATGACGCATCAACTCCGCTTGATCTGTCAAAGCGGAGGTGACGTAGAGCTCGTCCTGGCGAATTTCAGCCAATTGTACGCTGCGGTCGCGGAATTGAAGTTCATCCTGTTGCTGGGCGTTCACCCCCGCAAGCACGGGCATGGCCATGACAAAAGCCCCAAAGCAAGCGGCACCGAGCGCCGCTTGAGTAAACTTCTCTTTCTGATGGGCCGATGTCTGCGCTTTCCACCAGCGCTGAATACGCGCGGTCACGGAAGCGCCCGTCATCGGGTTTTTCTGTCCTGCAGTCATCGTCTTCTTTATCCCACCACGCCCATCAGCTTTCTGACTGACTGGCGCCAAACCTTTTCCTGTATTGTCGACTCTCTCGCCGACGTTGGATTGCGTTCTATCGTGCTGCATATTTCCTGCCAGCCTAGAAAATCAATTCTATTTCGCGCCGGAAATCGCAGTTTTCTCCTGTCAGAATGGACCTGAATGGACCCTGAATTGGCCCGTCATACCTGACTGATGGGCCTAAATGGCGGGATTCATTGCGAAATCAAGGTTTCGTTAACAAATATTAGGGGTAATCGCCCAGATGTCGCATGTTGCGCACATGTCACACTCTAGCAGATCACAATTTGTTGCAAATCCGGAATGAATTGGCCTTTAGCGGCCGGAATCACCCCTGTTTGAGCACCGCATGAGCGGCTGCGAGGCGCGCAATGGGCACCCGATAAGGCGAACATGACACGTAATCTAAGCCAATATTATGGCAGAAAATCACCGAGGCGGGGTCGCCGCCATGTTCCCCGCAAATGCCAAGTTTAATGCCCTCACGCGTCGCCCGCCCGCGCTCAGCCGCCATCCGGACAAGCTCACCGACGCCGGCCTGATCAATCGTCACGAAGGGGTCTTTTTCATAAATCCCCTGATCCTCATAAGCGCCCAAGAACCGGCCCGCATCATCGCGCGAAATGCCGAGCGTGGTTTGGGTCAAATCATTGGTGCCGAAGGAGAAAAACTCAGCCGTCTCAGCAATCTCTCCGGCGCGCAAAGCCGCGCGCGGCAACTCTATCATTGTGCCGACCAAATAATCGAGCCGTGTGCCGGTCTCTTCAAACACCGCCGAGGCCGCCGCATCGACGACGTTCTTGAGAATATCGAGCTCTTTGCGCGTGCCCACTAATGGGATCATCACTTCTGGCACAGGCGGCGTGCCGCTGGCCTTGGCGACATTCACGGCTGCTTCAAAAATCGCCCGCGCCTGCATGGCGTAAATCTCTGGATAAGTGATTCCAAGCCGGCACCCGCGATGGCCAAGCATGGGATTGCTTTCATGCAACGCGTCGGCCTGCGCTTTGAGCGCTTTGATGTCGATGCCGGAGGAGGTCGCAACGTCCTGCATCTCGGCTTCGCTATGCGGCATAAATTCGTGCAGCGGCGGGTCGAGCAAACGGATCGTGCACGGGCGTTCGCCCATAATATTGAAAATCTCTTCAAAATCCGAGCGCTGCATCGGCAACAGCTTTTCGAGCGCCGCTTCTCGTCCTGCTTTGGTGCCTGCGAGGATCATGCTGCGCACCACCGGAATGCGCTCGGCATCAAAGAACATGTGTTCGGTTCGGCACAGTCCAATACCTTCGGCACCGAAATCGCTTGCGACTTGGACATCCGCCGGGGTCTCAGCATTGGTCCGCACGCTCAGCTTTCGCACCTCATCGGCCCAGCCCATGAGCACGCCGAAATCGCCAGACAGGTCCGGCTGCTGCATCTCCGCTTCGCCGAACAAAACTTCGCCCTCAGCGCCATCGACAGTGATGATCTCGCCTTTTTTCACTTCCCGGTCGCCGACCCGGAAGACGCCGGCTTCCGTGTCGATCTGTAGCGCTCCGGCGCCGCAGACACAGGGACGGCCCATGCCGCGCGCAACCACCGCCGCGTGCGAGGTCATGCCGCCGCGGGCGGTCACAATCGCGCGCGCCGCATGCATGCCGTGAATGTCTTCAGGGCTGGTTTCGACGCGCACGAGGATGACGGCCCGTCCGGCTTCCGCCAGATGCGCTGCCTCATTGGAATCGAACACGACTTGGCCCACGGCCGCGCCTGGGCTTGCGGGCAAGCCTTTGACAACAACATCGCGCGCCGCGTCTGGCGAGATGGTCGGGTGCAGCAATTGATCAAGCTGCGACGGCTCCAAACGCAGCACAGCTTCTTGTTTGCTGATGAGATCTTCTTGCGCCATGTCGACGGCAATCTTCAGCGCCGCTCCGGCGGTGCGTTTGCCAGTGCGCGTTTGCAGCATGTACAGCACGCCGTCTTCCACAGTGAACTCAATGTCCTGCATATCGCGATAGTGCGACTCGAGCGTTTGGAAGACCCCGGCCAATTGCTTGTAGGTGTCCGGCATCAGCGCTTCGAGCGACGGTGACGTCTCCCCGGCCGCCTCGCGCGCGGCTTCCGTCAAAGGTTGCGGCGTGCGAATGCCTGCAACCACGTCCTCGCCTTGCGCATTGACAAGAAACTCACCGTAAATCTCTTTGT
>JBCBYJ010000120.1:0-5976 GCA_039815905.1 Pseudomonadota bacterium
ATTCCATACCGAAGTGACCGACCTTGAATGGGACGAAGCGGCGCAAGTCTGGAACATTAAGACCAATCGCGGCGATGCCTTTACCTCCAAATATGTCGGCCTTGGCACAGGCCCTTTGCATGTCGCGAAACTGCCAGGCATAGCGGGTGTCCACGATTTCAAGGGCAAGAGCTTCCACACCAGTCGTTGGGATTACGCCTATACCGGCGGGAGCCCAGACGGCGTGCCCATGGACAAGCTCGGTGACAAACGCGTGGCGATCATCGGCACCGGTGCAACGTCCGTTCAAGCCGTGCCGCACTTGGCTAAGGCGACAAAAGAACTCTACGTCTTCCAACGCACGCCGTCTTCTGTAGATGAGCGTAATAATGAGCCAATCGATGCCGATTGGTTTGCAGATATTTCCGCCAAACCGGGCTGGCAGCAGCGCTGGTTCGACAATTTTGTCGAAAACCAATCGAACGGAATGCCGGAAGAAGATTGGGTGATGGATGGCTGGACCGAATTGTCCCGCCGGATCCGGGAAAAAGTCCTGGAAATGCCGCCTCAGAAATGGACGCCGGAAACGGTAATGGAAGCGTTTGAAGATGCTGATTATGAAAAGATGAATGAGATCCGTGACCGGGTCGACACCATCGTCTCTAATGGAGACACAGCCGAAAATCTGAAAGCCTGGTATCGCCAGCTCTGCAAGCGGCCCTGCTTCCACGACCAATATCTCCAGGCCTATAACGAGCCAGGCACGCAATTGATCGACACAGATGGCAAAGTTGTTGAGCGCATCACGGAAAAGGGTGTTGTCGCAAACGGTCAAGAATATGAAGTCGATTGCATTATCTATGCGTCGGGCTTCGAAGTTGGCTCAGACTATACCGAACGGGCTGGCTTTGACCTAACTGGCCGCGCTGGCGAGAAGCTGTCTCAGCATTGGGAAAACGGCATGCGCTCCAAGCACGGCCTCCATGTGCATGGCTTCCCGAATGCGTTTATCGTTCAGGCCGCACAAGGTGCCAATCTGATTTCTAACTATCCGCACAATTTGGTCGATCATGCGCGCACGATCGCGACCATTGTGGACCATGCTGAAAAGTCTGACGCTAAGACGGTTGAAGTGACCAAAGAGGCTGAAGACTCTTGGGTGGAGTTCGTGCTGACCGGCGCGGGCATGGCGATCGGCTCAACCGAGTGCACACCAGGCTATTACAACAATGAAGGCCAGGGCCTTAGCGAGAAGAACCGTCATGGCCTTGGCCATCCTGGCGGGGCTCGAGCTTATTTCCAGTACATTGATGAGTGGCGCAAATCTGGCAAGTTTGACGGGCTCGAAATCCGCTAAGCGAACCTAAAGCCAAATCTCCAAATTGTCGGCGCGCCCAATCTCACGATTGAGGCGCGCTTCCATGATGGGAGACATGCCGGCGCGCTCCAGAACACCGGAGAGGTCCGCTTTCGCCTGAGCGTCTAGCGCCGCGAACGCGTCCTGCGCACGCGCGAGCAGATAGAAGCGATAGGGCTGGACCAGCGCACTAATCTGTTTGCCGCGGACATCAAAACTGGCATAGCCGAGGCCGCGCTGCATTTCAGTTCCAGGCGCAAGATCTTCTTGTTCAGCCAGCCAATGATTAATGAAGGCTTGGCAGGCCAGCGTCTCCGGCACAAAGTCCTCCGCCAATGTCTTCAGCACCGGCACGAGGGTTTCTGGCAGCGCGTCATCTGCGAGATACTCCGGCGCCATATCGCCAAACTCGACCAGGTCCGGCGACGTCCGGTTCATCCGCTCAACCCAGCGATATAAATGCGGGGCTTCTTCCTGCATCAGACGCATTGGCTTCGGGTCACGGCCGAGATGCGCGAAGAGCGGCGCATACATGCCGAAATCGCCAATACAGGTGCGGCCGCCGAGTAGATAAGGATGTTCGGTGAAATGAAGGTCGAGCGCTTTGATGACATCGAGGTAGAGCGCCTCGATCAGCGCGAACCGGTCCGGTGTTACGCCGAACGCTTTGGTCGCGCCGCGCATTTGGTTCTCCGCCTTGAGGGCGAGTTCTTTTCGGTCTGGGCGCGGCGGCACCAACATTTCGAAGTGAAACCGCAAGAAGGAAATATTCTCCTCGTCAAAGTTCCAACGATAATGCATGGCCGGGCGCAGCAGACCTTCTGCGCCGATGACATCGAAGAGCAGGCTGATCACATTTTGCTTCGGCGTTTTCGGCTTAAACGGGTGTCCGGTCTCGTCTTCGAAGTGGTCAATGATGGCGGCGCCGTCGCGAATGACGCGTCCGTCCTCAAACTCGATTGTGGGCAGGGTCAGCTTGCCGCCCGCTTTCGGTTGCACCTCATTGCGGAAGTGCATCGTGTTGGCAGGGATTTCCCGATGCGGAATGCCTGCCTTGATGAGATAGGCGCGCGCGCGGCCGGTATAGAGCGAGTGGGGAACGCCGTAGAGTGTCAGCATATTGGGTCCTGTAGTGTTTATGATGATCTGGTCTGCCGCCAACGCAGCAGGGCATCGACCAAGCCCGCAATCGACAGGAACACAAAAAATAAGAGCAATCTAGGATCGCTCAAGAACAGCACCGGCGCGACCGGAAAGGCAATCGTCTTGTCGAGCGCTGCGACCTTATAGTCGTGCCGATCATTGAAGACCGGATTAGAGCTGATCTCATAGAGGTCACGGCGGCTGCGATAGCGCATCAGAGCGCCTCTGTCCCAGACTTCGGCATTCTCGATACCGACAAGGTCCATGCTTTCATTCACCGCGTTTCCAGCAAAGACCGGGTGTGAGGCGCGCGCAAACAGAGCCGGATACATATACTCCATATAATGGCCGAGCAGCGCCGAAGCGTCGGCATCTGGACCCGTTGCGGGAAGCGTTTCGGGAGTCTCACTCATATCGATGATGTTGACCATCACAAACTGCTTGCCGTCATCCTCGCCAAAGAAGGTCCGCATGCGCTTTAATTGCGCCTCACTGGCGCCAGCCTCAGTCATGTCGGCGATCAGAGCATCAACTTCTGCGGCTTTCATCGGTCCGCCCAGCGGCGTGTACCACAGCCAGAACAAGACATAGATCAGGGCTGGGACGCCCCAGACAAATGCGCGGATCGGTGGCATGCCGCTTTTCCTCCTAATAGTCCGCTTTTGTCACAAGCGGTGTCAAAAGCGAGATTAGCAGAAAAAGCGGCGCCGACCAGCCATGACGTTAGGTTGGGCTAAAACGCCCGCTGCCAGCCCAGGGTGAGGGTCAGATCGGTCTCAAGCTGCGTCCCATTCAGATCGCGGTAAAGCGGTAGCCCCACTTCAAACGCAAATCGATTGCCTTGGAGAATGCCGGCATTGCCCGCAAAATTCACGCCGAACATAGCCTCAGCGGTCTCGCCGCCATGATTGTCAGGATCAGCAGTCTGTACGGGCGCAACAATCGCCGGATCGATCCCATCAATCGCGCCTTGCGATTTCGCCTTCAAGCGGCCTGAGACCGACCATGACGGCTGGAATTCATAGGCCAGCCAAGCGGTGCCTTCCACCACATCACCTAGCGTATAGCCCTCATCATTCTCATCCAGGCGTAAAGTCGCCGAGGCCTGGCCGCCCAAGCTCCAATCACCGCGGCGGGTAAAGCCGGTGATGGACGGTTTAAGATCAAACGTGCCGGAGCCGAGCTGCATCGGATAGGGCAAGCGCAGCGTCGGCTCCATGCCCATTGGCGTGAGCACTTGATCTGTATTGTCTAGGCTGCCGGTGGGCAGAGAGAGAGATAGGCCGAGATTCAGCTGGTGGTGGTGGCGGCTGCCTTCATCTAGCCCGTAGATCACACCAATGGAGCTATCGCCCAGGCCGGAAACGTCCGTCGTAAAACTCCCGAGCTCGGTGCTGCCCATGCCGCCCATAAAGGTGACATGGTCCATCTCATTGGCGATGAAATGCGTCATGGCCATCACGGTCAGACGGTCGCTGACGCCATACATGGCGCCAACCATATGCATGTCCATATCCATTTGGGTCGGCACAACACGCAAGGTTGGCGGCTGGCCCGGCGCGCCTGCGAAACGGTTGGGAACAGTGGTCGCAATTTCTGCGGGCGACAGGCTGTCCGTGCCGTCACGATTGCCCTCCATGTCCATATACATATAGCGGTAGGACACCATCCACTCGCCCTCTTTGTGGCGGTGGTCGCCCATAACGCCGATCGGCGCATGGTCTGTGGCATAGGTGACTGTGCCGCCATCGCCTTCATGGGCGTGTGCGACGAGGGTGGAGGCGGCGGCCATAAGGCTCGCCACGAAGAAACGGGTCGAAATCATTTGAAGTCTCACAAACTGAACAGAGCGGGCCGCGCCAGCCGACGCGGTCGCAAGGAATAACGAACAGAATTATGAGTCTGACGGCGGACCTTGCGGTGGGGCACCGGGCCACAATGGCGTGCGATAGGTTTGGACGGGAATAGGCCTTGACGTCTGCCGGTCCGGCGCCACCGAAAGCGCTTTGATCAGGCGGAATTCTGCGGGTGCGAGCGCCGCCGGCGCGGTACAGTCTCCGCAGCACGTATTCGTCGCTTCGGGCGCTTCCGTGCCAATAGATAGCTCTAGGACCTCTGTCCCATGCAATGTGCAGTAAGGGATGGCGACGGTCGCATCGCCCGCCCATTGGACATGCGCTTGCGCGCCATTGGCAGCAAACGCTGACCAAGCGAGCAACAGACACACCAAGCGGTAGAACACCTTTGTCCCCATGCCCGGCCTTTTGCCATAGCCAGCAGAATTGTCAGCGCGGCATATTGGATGATCGCCCGTTCATGAGCTGTGTCACGAAACATTCGCGATTTTTACCCGCTTGAATTTATTGAGAATTTCGATTTTTTACCGAAAAACGATATGTGCTTATTGAAAAACAATAAGACCGAAATTAACTGCTATTCATCGGCGGACAAACCTACTCCTTAATCCCCGTCGAACAGGACCAAGTACCTGTACTTATGGAAGAAAAAACCATGCTCCGGTTGTTCCGCGGTTCTAACCAAACCTCTGTCGCGGCTCCCCACACACCGTCCCAAGGGACTCAGGTGTATGAAATGAAGACGGGCCAGCCCCTCCTCCTCTCCACCAGCGCGTCTTCTGCTCCAACCGGTGACAAGGTCTTGGTCTGCTCAATAAGCGACGTCGTCGCACTGAGAGACGCAGCAACCGCCACTAGGATTTTATGCTTTCAAACACGAGAGGCCGCTTCCGACAGGAGGCGGCCTTTTTCCTTGAAGTCGTTTGCACTAGGCCGGCCTCGCCGACCCGTGAATGCCGATCTACATGCAACTTCCGGTGTTTTCTCAAACGTTTTCTAATTCATTTTGCATATGACCGGCTCGGGCTGCCTGAATAGGGCTGAGTGGGGACGGAACACATGTCGAATGATATCCGCGCAGAAATGCAGGGCGCGATCAAAACAGCACAGCCTGCGCTGAGCAATGCCGCGTTTGGGGTATTGATTGGCGGCATCGTCTGCATTGGCCTGGGGATTGGCGCCGTTCTATCGATGATGCCGTTGAAGCCAAAGGCGCCGTCGGCCAAAGTCGCGCAATCACCATTGCCCGCGACGTTCCCAGCCATCACGCCGTCTTTGGACGGGCCAACACGACAAGAACGCGAAGACCGCGCCCGCGACTGGGTCAAACAGGCGGGTCTGCCGGGCGGGGAAGACCGGTTTGAGCAAATGAACCTTTATCTGCGCACCACTGGGACGCTTCGCGCCTGTTCCGTGCGCGACTCGCACAAGCATCTCCGCCGCGTGCATGACGCGTATCGCGATCGCAACCAAGCCAAATTTGAAGCCTGGCAGGCACTGCGTGAAAGCCATGGGGAGACGATGGCCAAGATGCAGGACATGAATCAGGTTGAGCTCGCTTTGTCGCTGGCGAGCGGGGCGCCGCAACGCGCCGCGATGGAGACTTATGCCGAGTTTGACATGATGCTGTCTGCGACCCCG
>JBCBYJ010000121.1:0-5958 GCA_039815905.1 Pseudomonadota bacterium
CGGAAATCGCGCAGGGCACGTTGCAGGTGCTGTTCGAATTCCAGACGCAGGTCGCGCGCCTGTTCGGCACCGATGTGGCCAATGCGTCCATGTATGACGGCTCGACCGCCTGCGCCGAGGCGGCGGTCATGGCCTGCCGCGTGACGAGGCGCAAGAAAGTCATCTTGTCAGGCGGCCTGCATCCACATTATGCCGCCGCGACGCGCTTGCTCTGTGAGGCGCAGGGCATTGACGTGATCGAGTTGACCCCGGCGATTGATGGCGAGTTGGAGCTTGCCAGCCATGTTGACGATGCGACCGCATGCGTCATCGGTCAGTCGCCAAATGTGTTCGGCACCGTTACCGATCTGTCGAGCGTGGCCGACGCCGCGCATGAGAAAAAAGCGCTTCTGGTCAGCGTGTTTACCGAAGCGGTGTCGCTCGGCCTGGTCACCCCGCCGGGTGAAATGGGCGCTGATATCGCGGTCGGTGAAGGCCAGTCCATCGGCAACTCGCTGAACTTTGGCGGGCCATATGTCGGCCTGTTCGCGTGCACGCAAAAACTGGTGCGTCAAATGCCGGGGCGCCTCTGCGGTGAAACCGTCGATGCGGATGGCGAACGCGGCTTCGTTTTAACGCTTTCGACGCGCGAACAGCACATTCGCCGCGACAAAGCGACGTCAAATATTTGTACGAATTCGGGCCTTTGCGCCTTAGCCTTCACGGCGCACATGACTTTGCTCGGCGGCAAAGGCTTGCAGCAATTGGCGGTGCTTAATCATGAAGCCGCATGCGATTTAGCCGATGCGTTAGAGGCCATTCCTGGCGTCACGATCCTGACGCCGCGCTTCTTCAATGAGTTCGCGTTTGAGACCCCGGTCGATGCCGAAGCTGTCCTCGCCATGTTGGACGAGCGCGGCGTGCTCGGCGGCGTCCGCATCAGCCGCATGTTGCCAGAGGCGGGCATGGGCAATGTCATCATCGCGGCCGCGACGGAATGCACAGCACAAGACGATATCGCGGCCTATGCGGCAGCGCTGAAAGAGGTGATCTAATGGGTATGCAGACGATAGGACGCCCGACGGCACCGGCGGTCGCGGCAGCGGGTGACGCGCAAACAGTCTCCGGCTCAAAAGGCCTCGCGCAGCGCGAAGACCTGATCTTTGAAATCGGCTCTTTGGACAAAACCGGTGTCGATATGCCCGCCCCAAAAGGCCGCAAAACCCGGCTTGGCGGGGTCACGCGGGCGCAGGCGACGGGCCTGCCCGGCCTCTCAGAACCCGAAACGGTGCGCCATTATGTGCGCCTTAGCCAACAGAATTATGCGATCGATCTTGGCGTTTTCCCGCTCGGCTCTTGTACGATGAAGCACAATCCGAGGCTGAATGAGAAAGCCGCGCGGATGCCCGGCTTTGCGGACATTCACCCGATGCAGCCGCAGCGCACGATCCAAGGCGCGCTGGAATTGATCGATGAACTTGCGACTTGGCTGAAAACGCTAACCGGTATGCCGGCGGTGGCGATGAGCCCCAAAGCCGGCGCGCATGGGGAACTGTGCGGGATGTTAGCGATCCGCCAAGCCCTAATCGCTCGCGGCGAGAGCGCGACCCGCAAACGGGTCCTGGTGCCAGCGTCAGCGCACGGCACCAATCCTGCCACGGCGATCCAATGCGGCTTCCTGGTCGATGAGATCAAAGCCGACGCGCGCGGCCGCGTCGACATGGCGGATCTGCGCGGAAAGCTCGAAACAACCGACGATATTGCCGGGATCATGCTCACCAATCCAAATACGTGCGGTCTGTTCGAAACCGATATCAAAGAGATTGCTGACTTGATCCACGCGGCAGGCGGCTATTTCTATTGCGATGGCGCCAATTTCAACGCGATTGTCGGGCGGGTGCGACCAGGCGATCTCGGCGTCGATGCGATGCATATCAATCTGCATAAGACCTTCTCAACCCCGCATGGCGGCGGTGGGCCAGGGTCTGGTCCGACGGTCCTGTCAGACGCCCTCGCGCCGTATGCGCCGGTGCCCTATGTGGTCAAAGACGAGGATGGCTTTCATCTGGTCGAAGCGGCGCAAGGCGAGGCGGCTGAAGCGTTTGGCCGAATGGTCGCATTTCATGGTCAAATGGGCATGTTTGTTCGCGCGCTCACCTACATGCTGAGCCACGGCGCTGACGGTCTGAAACAGGTGGCAGAAGATGCGGTCTTGAATGCAAATTACATTCAGGCCCGCCTGAAATCTGTGATGACGCCAGCCTTTGAGGGCTATTGCATGCATGAAGCCCTGTTCTCGGATGCGTTCGCGGCGGATAATATTGAGACCATGGATATTGCCAAAGCGCTGATTGATGAAGGCTATCACCCAATGACCATGTATTTCCCCCTCGTGGTCCATGGCGCGATGCTGATTGAACCGACCGAGACGGAAAGCAAGCAAGAGCTGGATCGGTTTTGCGAGGCCTTAGCGAGTGTGGCGACAAAAGCGGCTGGCGGTGACGCAGGCTTGAAAGGCGCACCGTATCTGGCCCCGAAGAAACGGCTCGATGAGACCCGCGCAGCGCGTAAGCCAATCCTCAAATGGACCCCGCCCGCACCCGACGCCATCGCGGCGGAGTAAGCCGCGACCAAGACCATCGCTGCAACTATTCCGCTAATCGCCTCTGTGCAGATTGGGGCGGCAAATTTTGAGTCGGACGCCAGCGTCGGAACACGCGGATCATTGGCCGCTCGAACAGGCTATATGAGAGCCCCGCGACGGCGATGGCGGCAAGGCTCGCCAGCACCAAATAGCCGAGTTTAGCGGCGACCGTCTCTTGGCCGTAAACCGGATAGTAAAGCCGCGCGACGCCGGCAATCACGAGGATGTGGCAGAGATAGAGCGAATAGCTCCAATCGCCGATCCGGACCAAAGCCGGAAAGGCCCAACGACTGGCCCCGTTGCGAAGCTCTAATGCAACCAGACCATAGACGACACAAGCCGCCGCTGTTCCGATGATCAGCGTACGCTGGACCGGTAAGCTCTGATCTATGGACAACATATTGACGGTCCAGATCGAGCTGATGAGACCGATTAAACCGAGCGCCAGCACGGGCCTCGCATATTTCGTCCAGCCTGCCTTAATGACCCAGCCAACGGCCGCGCCCATTAGGAATTCCAACGACATGGGATGGAAAACCAGCCCGAGCAATGTCGTCGCGTGAAAGCGCGCGTGTCCAGCAATAATGGCGGCAATGATCAAGCTCGCCCAGGCGCCCATAGCGGGCAAGCGCCAGGCCCGCGGTAAGAGCAGGATCAACGCAAAGCCAAGATAGAAATACATCTCATGCACCAGCGTCCAGCCGAGTTGCAGCACGGGTAAGATGTCTTGTGGGATTAAGAATACCGACTTGATCAAATGCTCAGCGCCGCTCATTTGCGTCGGCGTCACCTCGGCAGGATCCCAAGGCACGCCGAGTGTGATCCAAAAATAGACAGAGAGCGCGCCTGCAAACAACCACCAGGTCGGATAGATGCGGGTCGCGCGGGCATAGAGAAAAGCCAGGCTTGATGACCGTCCGGGCTGCCAATCGCCGGCCACCCAAACCATGATGAAACCAGAGATAACAAAGAACAAATCCACCCCCGCCATGCCATACCGTATGAGACCGGGCAGCAAAGGGGTGGCGTCTGGCTGGCGGGCTTCGATGCCATATAGGTGCGCGAACATGACCGCGATGGCCGCGATCGCCCTCAATGCTTGGATAGACTTAAGCTTACGCAACTCGGACCTTGTGTGGTTTTGACGAAACTCCTCAATGAAATTCACGTCATTTCAACGTAATGTGTGTAGGCAAAATGCCTAAGTCTTGCCAGAGTCATAATTCACAAGAAAACTGTTGGAACGGTGAGTTCGAGGACCATATTACGCATTATGCCAGACGGATCGTCTCAATTCGGCAAGGAGCCGCTTAAGCAGAACGCTGCGACTGCCCCGCTCGGGGTGGTCGGATCGAGCGTTCGCACCTTGCTGCGCCAGGCTTTTGCGCTGCTTGGACTGGCGCTGATCGCCATCGCGGTGCCGATCGCCTTTGTCACCCCTTTATTGCCGATCGGCTTACCGATCGCGATACTGGGTGTCGCCTTATTGGGGCGCAATTCGCTATGGGGACGGCGCTGGATGGAAGGGGTTCTTGAGCGCCACCCTAGAATCGAGCGGTTCGCGCCAAACTGGCTGATGAAGGCGGTTTTTGCGCGTGAGAAGCGCGCGTACAGCAAAAAAACCAAGCCGTAAAAAATAAAGCCCGTTTTTGCGAACGGGCCTCATCAAAAACTAAGTTTTGAGCCATCGCGCTAATTTAAGCGCTTGTCGATTTCGCCCAGTGCATTGTCGAACAGATCGTCCGTTTCTCCGGAACCGGCCAGAATTGTCCGGGCCGCATCGGTCGCGGCATCTGCTGCGACGCGGCGCACTTCGGCAGCGGCATCGGCCTCAGCGCGAGCGATCCGGGCGGCGGCTTGCGCTTCGCGACGGGCGACTTTGGCTTTCAGGTCTTGTTTGGCCTGTTTCATCATTGCGTCCGAATCGGCCTTGGCGCGTTTGATAATGTCCGCAGCGGCCTCATCGGCTTCTTTGGCTTTCTTTTTCGCATCCGCCATCAGCTTGGCGGCTTCTTCGCGAAGGGCGCGGGCTTCATCGATCTGCGTTTGAATGCCGTCTGCCCGCTCATCGAGTTTGCCGAGGATCAGTTTGAAACCGCCGACAAATGACACGATGAAAAGGAATACGATGAGCGCTGCAAAGGCGGTCGCGGTGGTCGGGTCCGCATACCAAGCGACTTTCTCGTCAGCCGCGTGCGCAACAGGGGCAAGGGCTATAATCGTGGTGAGGGTGATGGGGATCAGAGCGTGGCGCATCGGATTATCCTTCTCCCAGAGCAGATTTGACCGCAGACGAAATGTCAGATTTGCCAGCCTTGCTGCCAAATTTTGCCAGCACCGCTTCGGCCGCATCGCCCGCAATTGCTTCAACATTTTTCATCGCATCCGCACGCAGACCAGAGATCCGGGCTTCCGCTTCGGCGAGCTTCTTGTCCACTTCAGCGTCCACTTTGGCGGTTTCCGTGGCCAGTTCTTTGTCGATCTTCGTGCGTGCTTTGTCCGCCGTTTCGCGCGCTTTCGCGTGCGCTTTGGCGATGGAGATCTCGACCGCTTTTTGCGCCTCGACGGCTTCGTCGTTTAAGTGCGCAGCCTCGTCGAGATCGCTTGCGATTGTGCTTTCCCGGCGCTCCAACTTATTGCCAATGCTCGGCAAGATGAAGCGCGATAGGATGAAATATAGGGATCCAAACAGCACCACCAGCCAGAAAATCTGGGATGGGAAGTGCCATGGATCGAAGGGCGGGAAAGGCGCTGGTCCAGCGTCTTTGGCCGCATCGGCAGCGAAGATGATCGAAATCATGTCCTAAGGATCCCTATGTGTAACGAGGTTTGACCGCTGTGGATTAGACCACAAACAAGATCAAAATCGCGACCAGGAAGGACAGAATGCCGAGCGCTTCTGACAGCGCCATACCGATGAAGAGGTTACCGGTTTGCTGGGGAGCCGCAGATGGGTTGCGCATCGCTGCATCCAGGAATGAGCCGAAGATGTTGCCCACACCAATGGCCGCACCGATCATGCCGAGGGTCGCAAGGCCTGCGCCGACATATTTAAGACCGAGAGTGATATCGCCTTCCATGAGAATCTCCTTTGGGAAGTCTTTCGTTCGATTTGCGCCCCCGTGAAGCCTGTTCGTAGGGGCACGTCAAGTTGAAACAGCACGGCTAAATGGCCGCAGTGAATTAGGCTCCTTAGTGCGACGGGTGCAGCGCGTCATTCAGATAGACGCAGGTTAGAATTGCAAACACATAGGCTTGCAGACCCGCAACGAGGAATTCGAGAGCGTTCAGCGCCACACCCATGCCAAAGGCGAGCGGCGCAACGACGAGGCCAA
>JBCBYJ010000122.1:0-5948 GCA_039815905.1 Pseudomonadota bacterium
GACCAATATTCCTGATCTGAGCAATTTGCTTCCGGCGCAAGGCTTTATGATTCAGGACGATGCGGATAGTGACCGGGCGGGTTGGTCTGTCTCCTCAGCCGGGGATGTCAATGGCGACGGGTTTGATGATCTCATGGTCGGCGCGCCTTACAATGATGCTGGCGGCAACCAAGCCGGTGCGGCTTATGTGATTTATGGCGGCAAGACGGGAACGGAGTCGACCGTTCCCATCACACGAACCGGCACCGCGGACCCAAATAATTTCACCGGCAATGCTGGGGATGATACGTTCGAAAACATTGACGTAAATGATGTCGTGCGCGGCGGGGCGGGCGATGACCGGATTGAGATCGACACGCTAACCTTTGCCGATATTGATGGTGGGCATGGCAGCGACACCCTGGTCTTTAACGGTACGGGTCTGGTCTTAGACATGACCACCTATACGCAGCGCATTGACCGGATTGAGACCATCGACCTGACCGGTTCAGGCGCTAATTCTCTGACCCTCGACAAGCTCTCGCTTCTCGACCTGTCCGAAGCGACGGCCGTCGGGGTCACGACCCTCACAGTGCGCGGCGATGCGGGCGACACTGTCACCCTGTCCGACACGGGTTGGGCAGCGAATGGCACCGAGACGGACGGCGGCGTCACCTATAATGTCTATGAGAACTATGACGCCAACGGCCACGGCGCCCGGCTCTTGGTCCAAGAGGATGTGGCGGTGACGCTTCCAAGCTTGCCAGTCTCGGCGACGAGCAACAGCCAAACCGTCAATCTCACACAGCCCGACACGTTCGATCTGGACCCTGTGCCGGACACCGCACAAACGCGGTCCGAATTTGCCGACCGAGACGCGGCGCTGACCTCATTTTTCCAACCGCCAAGCCTGGGCGACGCCGATCCGAGCCTCTCGCGCGATCTGGAGGCCGCGTCTGACACTTGGCTGAATGATGAGATGCGCCTGACGGTGGATCTGCTGCATTTGAACGACGCGGCACTGGTTACGGATATGGGTGGATAAGGCGGATAAGGCGCGGGCAGGGTGTTTCGACAGCGCCCTGCCCTTACCCTTTGCGCAATCATCTCCACCGCGCCGGCCAAAAGAGTCGTATGACCTTGTCATGATTTGGTACCGGAGGTCGGATTCGAACCGACACGGTGTTGCCACCGGGGGATTTTGAATCCCCTGCGTCTACCATTTCGCCACTCCGGCCGCAGCCCGGGGGAATCGCATAACCGATGCGTCAGATCAAGCGAGAAAAACCACCAATAGGGAGGTGACGGGATGCCGGGGTCGCCAATAGCCAAATTCGATCAGACCATCGCGGCGGCATTCGGGGCGCGCGCGCGCCTCGTTCGGGGCGGAAAAAGGCGCGGCCATGCCAGATGCATGACCGGCCAATCGCTGAACGGCCGCTCTGAGACGGCCGCGTCAATCTCCACTTTGCGCTTGGTCAAAACAGGGTTAGGGAAGCGGCCATGACTGAGATGACGACGCCGCAGCGCACCTTTTTGCAATCGCTCGAAGCCATGGCCGCTGACGCGCCAGATATTGGCCTCAGCCTGCACCAAATCTTGGACCGATTGGAAGAGCGCGCCTTTGGGGCGATGCTGTTTATTCTGGCCCTGCCCTGCGCCATTCCGTTCCTGTATGGGGTGCCGCAAGTGGTGTCGCTGCCAATGTTGGCGCTGACCCTGCAAATGCTGTCCGGGCGCGAAGAGCCTTGGTTGCCGGCCAAGTTCGGGCAACGCATGATCCCTAAAGCCAGCCTCGAACGAACCTCACGATTTGGGCGCAAATGGTTTGGCTGGTTAGAAATTATCTCGCATCCGCGCCTGACATTTCTGACCGGGAAAGCCATGGAGCGTGTGCTTGCGCTGTTCTTGACCGCCTTTTGCGCATCGATCCTGGTGCCCTTGCCGCTGACCAATTCCACACCCGCCTTAGCGGTGGCGATCGTCGCCTTTGGCCTGATGGCGCGCGATGGGATATTGGTCCTGCTCGGGGTCCTTCTTGGGTCTGCCTGGATCGCCATTCTGTTGACCGGCTCGACCTGGATCATCAGTTCATTGAAGACCATGATCTTGGGCTGAACTGGCGCATGACAGAATATTAAACCCCCGTGCTCGCTTGCCGCATGGACTTTCGGGCCCAGGAGCCCGATTCTATCGACGATGTTGGATCGGATGGACCCTTTTTTGAGAACCTGGCGCTGGCCGGCTTTGGCGCTTGCCGCGGCGGTGTTTATGCTGGGCGCTGCCCATGCGTTCGAAACCTATGCCTTATTGTTGCCCTGCCCGCTCTGTTTGCGGCAGCGTGAGGTCTATTGGGCGATTGTCGCGATGACGATCACCGCGCTTCTGCTTTGGCAAGTCCGGCAGAATCCGCGCTTTATTCTCGCGTTTAATATCATGCTGGGCCTGGTTTTCTTAACCGGCGCCGTGGTCGCCGCGTATCATGCGGGGGTGGAGTACAAGCTCGGGCCGGCGCCGAGCGGCTGTCTCGCCATTGTGGTCGACATGGGCGCGATTGACTTGTCCAATCTCAATCAACGCCAAGGTGCGCCGTCATGTACGGATGATCCTTGGCAAGGACGCTATGGTCTGTCTATGGCGGGCTGGAACACGGTCATCTCGTTGGGGCTGGCCGTGCTCAGCTTCCGGGCGGCAGGGATCAGCCTGCCCCGGATCCGTACCCTAAGCCCCGCTGAGTAAGAAAAACGCCACAAGCAGCGAGATCACAGCGCCGAGCGTCGGCCATAGCCGCATGCGTCGATACCAGATGGGCAGCTCCGGCGAGAGACTGTCATAGAGAAAGTACAAAATGAAGGCGCCCGCCATGATGGCAAAGACCACGGGCGGAAAATCATAACGAAACGCCGCCATGACCAGGCCCCAACCGGCCAGCGCGCCCAGCGTTGCGGGTCCAAGCTCGGCAAATCTGGGTCGTTCGCGCTTGGCCACTTCTGCGCCCCAACGCACGCCACCCAAAAAGCTCAAAATGACCGCTGAATAGACCAGCAGCCAATAGGCCGCGGTGATTTGCAAGGCGAGATCATCTCGCCAAACAAACATTAATCCGGCCGCCGCCGCGAACGGAATTACGCCTGCAAACATAAGCGCCATAGGCACTTGTGGAGGACTCTGTCGGAACATAGCTCAAATCCCTTCGAACCTGTTCATCGCATATCAATTTTACTGCCCTATTAAAATTTTATGCCAAGACGACTGATTGCCCTTTTGATTGCGCTCTATGCGATCGCCTTCGCATTCGGCGCAATGGCGGCCATTCGCTGGCCGAGCCTCATGATGGTGGCGAGCTTTATGCTCGAAGACGAGTCGATGGCGGGGATGGCTGGCGTCGATTGGCGCGCCCTCGGCATCCTCTATGGCGCGCCTTATTTCTTGGCCGCACTGTGCCTCTATGCGGCCGCGCTGAGCTTGGGCAATAAGAATCGCGGGGCGAGGCTTTGGTATGCGATGGGCGTGATTGCTGGCTTTCCCTGTGTCTTCTTGGTCGATTTCGAGCCCGGCTGGTGGCGTGACCCCAGCACTGGCGAAGGCGCGGTGATTGGCGCTGCGGCGGGCGCGATCTTGCTCGGCATTGCCGTGTGGGAGCTGTGCCGCAAAGCCAAACCGAACCTGGAGCCGCAAGCGGTCACGCAGACCGGCCAACAGGTGATCTATGTGCAAGCGCCGGAGCCGGAGAAGACGCCGGTACGAAAGGTTCGTCAGCCCATCCCTGCTGCGATTGCCCGCCAGCGCGCGCATTTCGCAGCCGAGGGTCGACGCATGATGGCCCGCCAGCGCCGCCTTTAATTCGTCACAATCCTGCCGCGAATTTGACCCCGCGATTTTTCTCTTTGTTTGCAAATCCCTGTCAAATCAGACACTAGTAGAGTTCCCGGGGAGGAAATTTAGATGTTACGACGTCTGGCTGGACTGGTCATGATGGGTCTGGGCTTGTGGCTCGGTTGGGGCGCGCTCGAAGCGGTCCTGGTCTACACGAGCCGGGGCAGCGGTCTTGCGAGCGCCCTGTTTGAACCCCCAACTGGGATTATTCGCGTTTTGAGCACAAGTTTGATGAGCCTTGGCGGCTTCTTGGTCGTGTTCAACACAAAGTTTGGCGTCACATTGGCTACGATTGGCTCCATCTTATTTGCCTTATTGGGCGGCTTGATGGCTGGCTCCGGCGCCGATTCTGGACTTTGGATGGATGAAGTTTTGTTTGGCCTTGGCGCGGTCGCTTTGTCGGTTCTTATTCTGACATTACGTCGCGCTTGAGACGTTTCTCGCATTGCATTTGCCGACGACGCGACTAGGTTGCCGCGACATTCTATTGGCGAGCTGGAGCAGGCAAAAATTTCCATGGCAGATACCTATGACGTCGTAATTATCGGCGGTGGCCCCGGGGGCTATAATTGCGCAATTCGCGCGGGACAATTGGGGCTCAAAACAGCCTGTATCGAAAAGCATCATAAGCTGGGAGGCACCTGCCTCAATGTCGGCTGCATCCCGTCTAAAGCTTTGCTGCACGCCTCTGAATTTTATGCCGCAGCAAAGAATGATTTCGCCGATATGGGCATCAAGACCGGCAAGCTCGAAATCGATCTCGAGCAGATGATGGCGCAAAAGGCCGATGCGGTGGACGGCCTCACCAAAGGGGTCGCGTTTTTGCTGAAGAAGAACAAAGTCGATCACTATGAGGGCCTTGGGCAGATTAAAGGTCCAGGCCAAGTCGAAGTGACCGGTAAAGATGGCAAGCGCCAAATCCTAAACGCCAAGAATATCGTCATCGCGACCGGGTCTGAGCCGTCAACGCTCCCGGGGATTGAGATTGATGAAGAGCGCATTGTCTCAAATACCGGCGCCCTGAGTTTGAAAGCGATCCCGAAAAAGCTTGTGCTGATCGGGGCGGGCGTGATCGGCCTGGAAATGGGCAGCGTCTGGGCCCGCCTCGGCTCAGAGGTCACTGTGGTTGAATATCTCGACCGGATCTTGCCCGGCATGGACAATGAAGTCGCCAAAGAGGCGCAGCGCACCTTTAAGAAACAGGGTTTGAATTTCAGGCTCGGCACCAAAGTCACCGGCGTGGAGAAGCTGAAAACCAAGCTGAAACTGACCATGGAGCCTGCGGCAGGCGGCGAGGCGGACACCCTCGACGCGGACATTGTCATCGTCGCGATTGGCCGACGCCCCTATACAGAGGGCCTTGGTCTAGAAAATGTCGGCGGCAAGACGGACAAGCGCGGCGTGATTGAAACCACCGATCATTTCAAAGTGGCGCCCGGCGTCTGGGCCATTGGCGACTGTATTGTCGGGCCGATGCTGGCGCACAAAGCCGAAGATGATGGCGCCGCTGTGGCCGAGATCATTGCCGGAAAAGCCGGTCATGTGGACTATAATCTGGTCCCTGGCGTGGTCTATACGAACCCTGAAATCGCGACGATTGGTCAAACCGAAGAGCAGCTCAAAGCGGCTGGCATCAAGTATAAGAAGGGCAAGTTTCCCTTCATGGCCAATTCGCGGGCGCGCACCAATCATGAGACGCTTGGCTTTGTCAAAATCCTCGCCGAAGCGGGCACGGACAAGATCCTTGGCGCGCACATGATTGGCGTTGGCGTCGGTGAGATGATCCACGAAATCGCCATTGCGATGGAGTTTGGCGCCTCGTCCGAAGACGTCGCGCGCACCTGCCACGCTCACCCAACAATGTCCGAAGCGGTCCGTCAGGCAGCGATGGGCGTCGAAGGCTGGACCATGCAAATGTAAGGGGTCGTCGGCGCGGCAGCGGACGACGTCATGCCCTCGCTATGGACCTTTCCGATCCTCGGCCCCGCCATATTTGCGGTGTGGCGCGCGGATGCACGGCGCAAGCTCGCCCTGATTGAGGCCTGGCTCAATCTGTCTGATCGCTGCCTGGAGATCGGCTCTGGCCCGGGCAG
>JBCBYJ010000123.1:0-5930 GCA_039815905.1 Pseudomonadota bacterium
GAGCGGCAGTTCGTACCGCGTTTTATTAAAGCGCGCCTAGCCTTTTTTTATAACCTCAGGGTGCTCGCCCGTGAGGGATTTGGCGCTGCGGCAAAGGACAATGGATGCGGGACCATGGCGCGCATCGCGCGTCCGTGGGGTCCAGCACGGGATGGTTTTGGCGCCGAGCGAGAGAGGCTTTTCCCTCCCGGGTCTTGGCGGTCAGACCCGGTATTGGACGGCCCAGACAAGCCGGGCAGAGCGTGCGGATAGAGGCGACCCCAGCATCTTAAAGTCGCCGGCTCAAGGCCAGGTCTGACCCATTGAGAACACCGCCTTGGGGCCTTGATGACGTTCGACCCCGCGCGAGGAGGGAGGCCGCTCAATCCTCGTCTCTGCCCGCTTGAAACGCCGCGGCCTGACCTAAGCCGCGATCGACATAATCCGTGATCAACCCATCCGCGCCAGCGCGCAGCAAGGCGTCCATCTCATCTGGATCATTCACCGTCCAATAGTGCACGCGGATGCCGCGGGTCTTCGCCGCGTTGAGAAGGCGTGGATGGGTCAAATCGAGGCCACCGCCTTTGACCGGGATTTGCATCGCGACGGCCGGCGTGCGGACCAGACGCGATACCCCGATCCGGGCGGCGAGGACAAAGGACCGAACTTCACCCGATGACATGGAGGTGGCAA
Source organism: Pseudomonadota bacterium (assembly GCA_039815905.1). Taxonomy (GTDB): domain Bacteria; phylum Pseudomonadota; class Alphaproteobacteria; order Caulobacterales; family Hyphomonadaceae; genus Henriciella. Next base: position 673 of record JBCBYJ010000123.1, read on the forward strand.
TGCTCGGACAAATAGCGCGAAATTGGCGCATGGCGCGATCGTGAAACGAGCCGACCAAGACCCGCGTCTCGGCTTTGGCCGCAACGATCACCTCGCACAGGCGGCGGGCGGCGGCGGGGGTGTCATTCTTGATTTCCAGGATCCAGCGGGCGTCCGGAAAAGCCGCCAGCGCCGCGTCCAAACGGGGAATGGCAATGCCTTGACCGGCAAACGAGACCCCATCCAATTCAGTGCGGGCGCCAGCATCGGCCGCGGCCAGCTCGGCCCAGTCATAATCGGCGATCAGACCGGTCAGATTGGTCGTCCGATCCAGCGTGTCATCATGGCGCAAAATCAGCACGCCATCTTTGCTTTGCTGAACATCGGCCTCCAGCACATGGGCGCCCATAAGGCGCGCCCGCTGCAGGGCGAGCCGTGTATTGGCCGGGGCATGTCCGAGACCGCCGCCATGCGCAATCACTTCAATTCGACCGACGGGAGCGGCTTCAAAATAGACATGAGACACCGGCGCCGGCGCTGGCCACAGACCCAACCCGATCAACAGCAAGACAAGACAGGCGATCAGACTTTGGAAAACACGTGCCATGACGGCTGAGATATTCGCAAACATCTCAGCCGTCGACCCATTGCAGGCTCCCCTAACTCAATTCCGATCAGTCGACCAAAGTCAGCGCCGACAGCTGGCTGGCAATCGCGGCATAGGCGGCTTGCAGCTCGCTGCCATTCGCCGCATCGAAGAAGCGCAACTCATCATTGGTGCAATTCTTCAGGGTGTTTTTCGCATTGGTCGGCGCTTGGAAGGCGACGGCGTAAACAATCACACCTTCGTCGCGCATCTCTTCGCACATTTTCTTAGCTTGATCATTGCTGTCGCCCATGGCCGATTCATACACGGTGTTAAACTGTCCATCGGTCATCAAGATGACGGCTTTGATCGTGTCAGGCTCGGTATAAGACAGCGGCTTCGACGCGGTTGGCCAGATATTGTCCCAATCGGGCGCGATCAGATACCACGACCATGCCACACCCAGGTGTCCAGCGGTCAGGCCATCCGCGGTCAAATCATCAATCTCTTGATTGAATTTGGTGAGATTATCAGTCAGCGGCAGCAAGGAGGAGTCTGGGCAAATAACCGCATCATCGCCCATCCATTTGCCAATCTCCGGCTTGTCGTCTTTCCAAGCGGCCGAGCCGGTGCGTTCAGATACGCAGACTTTTTCCAGGCCATCGCCATCGGAATCGTCATATGTCGAACGGCCAAGCGCGGCGTTGCCATAGTCACCCGCATTTACAGAGCCGGCATAGCTGACAAAGGAAATTCGGACCCGGTCACCCGAGCTGGGGGTGATCAATGTCGCGGCGGCGTCTTTCGCAGCCGTTTTCAAATCGGTGAGTTTTTGCCCGCCCATCGAGCCGGACACGTCGAGCATCAGAGCCAGATCGAGCTTGGTCAGATTGGCCCGCGCGGTCGCCGAATTGTTCGAGTCCATGTCGTTGCGGGTCAAGGTCTCGCCCAACATGGTCGGAGTCTTGCAAGCCGCTTGGACATTCACTGTGCCGGTGACCCGGTTGACCTGGACGACCGGATCGCCGCACGCCACATCATTATGCATGCCAAGCAGATTGGCACGATAGGAGTCTTTGGCGATGGCTTTAATGTCAGCTTCGGATTTGGTGGCATCTTCCAATGCCCGCGCCGCCGCCAGCGACGCGGCATCGACCGCAGCCTGAATATGTTTATTAGAGCTCAGGTGGCGGGCGCTATCAATCGCAAAGGCCCCCAGCAAAAGCAAAGGTACGAAAACAAGCCCAAAAATCATTGCGGCATTGCCGGACGTTTCCGCCCACAGTCGCTTAAAGACGCGTTCCATTTTTTGTCCCCTAGTGCCAGAGCGGCACATACGCAGTGAGTTCTCGTGCCAGGCGAGCAAGATACGTGCCAATTCCCCAATTGGGGGGCGTCAATGCGTCCGTTTATAGGCCTGCCTTGCGGGGGGCTGATGATTGCGTCAAAGCTGGATCTATGCGTGCCCTTGATGATTTTCAGGCCAGTCTCGAAACAGTCGCTGCAATTTGCGAGGATGTCGTGCCGCCGGTTTATGCGGCTTTGTTTCGGCGGTTCCCGGAATTCGAAGCGCTGTTTTCGCTCGATCTCGACCGGGGCGTGCGCGGACATATGCTAAACGAAGCCTTAAATATGGCCGAAGGGCTGTTGCAGAATGATCCAATGGCACAAACATTCGTGTCTGCGGAGCGGATGAACCATTCAGGCTATGGCATTGAAGGGGCGGCGTTTGAGAGCTTCTATGTGGTCCTTGCTGAGGTCTTTCGGGACTTAGCCGGCGCGCGCTGGACGCCGGACATGAGCGCGGCCTGGGAGAACGTCGCCGAAGCGGCCCGGATGGCAAAACTTTAACCGGGTGCATCCAAACGGGGCTCGCTTCGCATCTTTATAAGGGAAGCCCACATTTCGGGCGCAGCTTTAAGGAATATTTGCCATGGAAGACGTCCTCGTTCCGATTGTATTTTTCGCCGCCTCAATTGGGGCTATCTGGCTGTTCAGCCATTACAATTACAAGAAGCGTCTGACGGCGCATGAAACCCTCCGATTGGCAGTCGAAAAGGGTCAAGAAGTGTCCCCAGAGCTGGTCGAAAAGATGTCCTATTTGACCGATCCGATAAAGTCAGACCTACGCCGCGGCGTTCTGCTGGTTGCGTTCGGGGTTGCCTTTATCGTGCTTGGCGCAATCGTGCCGCATGATGAGCCCAATGCAATGCGCGGTATTATTGGCATCTCGTCTTTCCCGATTGTGCTGGGTTTGGCCTATCTGGGTCTTTGGCGGTTTGGGCACAATTGATCTTTCGGCCAGGTTTAAATGACCGTGAGAACCGATTATCAGCTTGCCCAGGACGCCGCCGCCGGACAATCGGCGGCGTTCGAGAGTTTGGTCCGGCGCTATCAGGGCCAAGTGCGCGGGCTCACCCGGCGCTTGGCGGCGCGTCCGGTGGAGGCAGATGATTTGGCCCAAGCGGCTTTCTTGACCGCATGGCGCAAGATCGGGTCCTTTAAAGGCGGATCCTTCAAAGCTTGGATTTGCACAATTGCGTATCGCGAATTTCTCCAAGCCCGCCGCAAACAGCGGCCAGAAGTTGAGTTTGAGGAGGGTGCGCATGTGATTGCGTTTGATCTCTCAGCCGCGCGCATGGCGGATCATCTTGATCTTGATCGTGCGCTCAAGGCCTTGCCCGAAAACCAGCGCATTTGCGTCGTGCTCTGTGTCGCCGCCGGTTTAAGCCACAGCGAAGCTGCCGCCGCGACGGGGTTTCCGCTGGGCACGGTCAAATCACATGTCGGCCGAGGGGTGGCCGCGTTACGATCCCAGCTTGTCACGCAAGGGGTCGCATGATGGAGTATAGAAATGCAGACTGACGAGACCTATGACGATCTAACCGAGCTGTTCGCGGCGCAAGATGACGCGCTCCAAAGCGAGGCTTTTGTCGACGCAGTCATGCAGCCGGTCCGCAAACGATCGCGCTGGCGCGCGCCGCTTCTATTTGGGGCAGGCGGGCTCGGGCTCGGCGCAGCGTTGTCACAGATTGGCGATTTGAGCGGCATCATTGCGGTTGAAGCGCCGAGCATTGATCTTTCGCTGGCGGATCTGGACGCGGCGCAAATCAGCTTAGAGGCCTCGAGCTTTTTTGTGCTTGGCTTGGTCATTCTGATCGCCGGATGCGCGGCGATTGTGGCGACGGAACGGGCTTAGCCTAATCCGCTGACCAACGGGCGCAGATGGAGGTCGGCAAGAGGCGCGGATCGTTCAAATGCGGGATGGCCATGTCCCCCATTTCCATGCGGCCGCCAAGTCCGTCCAAATGTCCCGCCAGCGCTTGCGCCAAAGCGATGTGTGAGAACCGCACAGCGTAAGCGGTCAAAATAACAAAGAGCGGTCGATCAGAAAGGAGGCTGCGAATATTTGCGAGCAAGGTCGGCAAATCTTCTTCGAAACGCCACGTCTCATTTTTCGTGCCGCGTCCAAACTTTGGGGGATCGAGGACGATCGCATCATAAGTGTTGCCCCGGCGCCCTTCGCGCGCGGTGAATTTCATCGCATCATCAGCGATCCAACGGATTGGAGCGGTCTCAAGTCTGTTCATCACGGCATATGATTTGCCATATGCATTCGATTTGGGGCTGGCATCGAGATGCGTGACCTCCGCACCCGCTTGGGCCGCCGCAAGGCTCATAATGCCGGTATAGCCAAACAGGTTGAGCAATCTGATCGGTCGTCCAGCGCTTCGGATCCGCGCTTGCGCAAAGGCCCAGTGGACGCTGTGTTCTTGGAACAGGCCGAGGTGACGAAATGGCGTGCGCCGCGCCTCAAACGTCAAATCGCGCCAGTGTATCGGCCACGTTTCTGCAGCGGCCGGATTGAGCAGACGCCATTGACCGCGATCATCATCGCCGGATTTAGCGTCAAATATGGCGTCGGCGGTCCAGCGCTCGACGGGGGCTTGAGGAGACCAAAAGGCTTGTGGATCCGGTCGAATGACCGTTTGCGACCCAAACCGCTCGAGCTTGTGGCCATCGCCGCTGTCCAAGAGCGCATAGTGTTCGGGCTTCCATTGATCGGCCACAAAGAGCGTGCTGTCGAGCTTCATGACGAAAACCCTCTTTGGCGCCAGCCTTCATACAGCATGATCGCTGTGGCCTGCGCGAGATTGAGACTGTCAGCGCCGCCGCGCATCGGGATCAAGCAAAGCGCATCGCATTGCGCCTCGACCGTGTCGGGCAAACCGGATTGCTCATTGCCCATGAGGATCAAGCTCGGAGGTTGGAAATTGAGTTCGACATGATTGACCGTCCCATTGACGCTCGCAGCGACCATGTTCAGATCGGCCTCACGGCGCCAGGCATTGAAGCTTTCAAAGCTCGCCCGTGCCAGACTTATATCGAACAGCGATCCCATCGAAGCCCGCACCGCCTCGACGCTAAATGGATCGCAGCATTGCTCGATGAGAATGACCCCCGCCGCGCCGGCGCAATCGGCGGTCCGCAAAATCGTCCCGAGATTTCCGGGATCGCGGCATTCATACAATCCGATCCATAGTCCAGGATCGTTTTGTGGCAGCTGATCGAGTGTTAGGTCTTGTTGCCGGATCGCAGCGATGACCGCTTGCGGATTGTCCTTGCGAGCAATCGACCCAGCCAAGCGGTCAGGCACTTGAACCAAGCGCGCGCCTTGGCTCTGAGCTTTTTG
>JBCBYJ010000124.1:0-5852 GCA_039815905.1 Pseudomonadota bacterium
GCCAATCGAGCATGCTGGCCATTTCGATAACCCCTGCGCGCGCCGCCTCTTTGGCGTCGGCTGGGATCGCATCTTCGAGATTGCCGAGCACGACATCGCATGTGTCGACCATGCCGGGCACTTTGGCGCGGACTTTATCGAAATGGCCAGCATGCTCGATTGGCAGGCCAAAGGCACCGGGCTTTGGAGCCGCGTGAACTGTCTCAACTCGCCTTGGTTCTTGGACGATGTCACCGATCTCGTAACCCAAGCCGGCGCGCAGATTGATGTGCTCATGATCCCGAAAGTCGAAGGGCCTTGGGACATTCATTATGTTGATCAATTGGTCGCGCAACTGGAGGCCAAAGTGGGCCTCACACGCCCCATTCTTTTGCATGCGATCCTGGAAACCGCCGAAGGGGTGGCCCGCGTCGAGGAGATCGCACTCGCGTCACCGCGCATGCAAGGCATCTCGCTCGGCCCGGCGGACCTTGCTGCGTCGCGCAAAATGAAGACGACGCGGGTCGGCGGTGGACATCCATTTTACCGGGTCATCGAAGACCCAAAAGAGGACGGCTCGGCGCGCGCCGGCGCGCAGCAGGACCCGTGGCATTATACGCTCGGCAAAATGGTCGACGCCTGCGGCATGGCCGGCATTAAGCCGTTTTATGGTCCGTTTGGGGATATTGCCGACTTGGAGGCCTGCGAGCAGCAATTTCGAAACGCTTTCTTGATGGGCTGCGTTGGCACTTGGACGCTACATCCCAGCCAGATCGCTGTGGCCAAGACCGTGTTTAGCCCAGACCCAGATGAAGTGGCCTTCGCCCGGCGCGTGCTGGACGCCATTCCGGATGGCGCTGGGGTGGCGATGCTGGATGGCAAAATGCAGGATGACGCAACTTGGAAACAGGCCAAAGTCATTGTGGATCTTGCCGATCAAATTGCTGCAAAAGATGGTTAGCGGCGCGCCTTGAGAGCGCCTTAAAGCTTCGGCAAACGTGTTAATGTCCTGATCACTCTGAGCATGGCATACTATATAGATGCGCGCGCGACTCCCTTCGACCCTTTTACGAACCGTACTTTGCGGGGCGGTGATTGGCTTGGCCGGTACGCCTGCAATGAGTCCGGCGATTGGGCAAAGCGATGTCTCGCGCGCTGAACTCGAAGCGCTTGAGGCAGAGCGTCAAGACATGCTCAAACAATTGGCGGCGCTCGAAGCGGCGGGCAATTCTGTCGCTGGCGATATTGAGACCTTGGAGCGCGATCTGATTTCCGCAGCTATGGAAAGCCAACGCCGCGAAGAACAAGCCATGTCGGCGGAGTTTAAACTGATTTCGCTGCGCACCCGCTTGACGGCCGCGCGCGCCGATCTGATCGATGGCGAACAAGCACTTGAAGATTTAATGGCGACGCTGGCAATTTCCGGGCGACATCGTCCTCCGGCTTTGCTGACACAGCCGCAAAATGCCAATCAGGCCATCCGGGCCGCGATTCTGATGGGTGAGGTCGCTCCAACGGTTCAAGACCGCACCTCTGCGCTGGCGGAAGAGATCACCGATTTGCGTCTCTTAGAGCGTCAAGTTTTGCGCGAAAAGTCATCGCTCGCTGCCGCTGAAGCCGCTTTGGCGCTAAAACAAGAAGAGATTTCGCAAATGACTGCGGCCAAACGTTCAGCGTTTGAGGACGTGACTTCAGATGCCGCCGCCCTGCGCGCGCGCGCCGACCAGCTCGGCCAGCAAGCGAGCTCTATTCGTGAGCTGATTGCAGCTTTGGAAGCCATCGCCCCACAAGCGCCGCGGCTCAAGCCGCGACTGGCGCTCGCCGATCAATCGCAATCCCGCCCGACCCAGCGCGCATCGTTACCGCGTCCATCGGTGTCACAGCCGCTCGGCGTGCTTTCCACGCCGGCCGCGGGCCGTATGGTCCGTACCTGGGGGGATCGAATGCCGGGTGGCAGCAAATCTGAAGGCGTCGCCTATGCCACACGCAGTGGTGCTCAAGTGGCTGCCCCTGTTGACGGTGTGGTTGAATTCTCTGGACCATTTCGAAGTTACGGCCAATTACTGATCCTCTCGACAAGCGACGGATACCATGTTCTCTTGTCAGGAATGTCATCGAGCTATGTCGCAGTCGGCCAATCGGTCAAACAGGGCGAGCCCGTAGCGAAGATGGCGAACCGGGTGAATGGCGAGCCGGAACTCTATATGGAGGTCCGTAAGTCAGGCAAACCAATGAACCCGGCCAATTGGATGAAACGCGGCTAAGGTCGCAAGAGGAGATATGTCTATGAGAGCTATGCTGACGGGTGCCGCGCTGGGGGTTGTTCTTGGAGCAACAGCAGTAGGTGTATCAGCGGTCGCGTGGCCAGACTCTGAATATTCATCTCCACGTTATGAAGCGGCATTTGAGCAGCTCTCCTTGTTTACCGAAGTGATGGCGCGCGCCAAAGCTGATTATGTCGAAGAGATTGATGAAGTCGCCGCGCTCGAAGCCGCGATTGACGGCATGCTTGGCTCACTTGATCCGCACTCTGGCTATATGTCACCGGAAGAATTTGAAGCCCTGCAAGTGACCACGTCCGGGGAATATGGCGGGCTCGGCATTGAAGTCACAATGGAAGATGGCTTTGTGAAAGTCGTCACCCCGATGGACGATACACCGGCCAGCCGGGCCGGGCTCGAGCCGGGTGATCTGCTCACCCATATTAATGATCGCGCGATCGTGGGGCTCAGCTTGGATGATGCGGTCTCTGACATGCGCGGCGCGCCTGGAACCGATCTGACTGTGACGGTCTATCGCGATGGCCAAGATCCGTTTGACGTCACTTTGACCCGCGAAGTGATTGAGCCAAAATATGTCGAGTATACCGATAAAGGCGACGGGATTGCCTATATCCGTATCGCCACCTTCAACAATAAGAAGACCACAACCAAGCTGATTGAAGCGTTTGATTCCATTCGCGAAGAGATTGGCCGGACCCCGAATGGTATTGTGCTCGACTTGCGCAATAATGGCGGCGGTCTGCTCGATGAAGCGGTCTCGGTCAGCGATCAGTTCCTGTCGGGCGGCGAAGTCGTTTCGACGATTGGACGGCGTCCTGGCGATGTCATGCGCTCAAATGCCAAAAAAGGCGAAGTGTTCAAGAGTGTGCCTATGGTCGTGCTGATCAATAATGGCTCGGCCTCAGCCTCTGAAATCGTGGCGGGCGCGCTGCAAGATCGCGACCGGGCAACGGTGATTGGTATGACCAGCTTTGGCAAAGGTTCGGTTCAGACTGTGATGCCGCTCGGCGCCGAGCGCGGCGCCATCCGATTGACCACAGCGCGCTATTACACGCCGTCAGGTCGCTCGATCCAAGCCACTGGAATTGTTCCGGACCTTGAGATCGCCAATCGCCGGGTCAGCGAAGAAGACTTAGCGCGCATTAAGCGCTATTCCGAAGCCGATTTGCCGAACGCACTCGACAATGAAGATGGCACCGCGCGCAACCTGCCGCACCTGCCGGATGATATGCCGCCAGAGGACTATGAAGGCGAAGATTATCAGCTCGAACGCGCGCTGGAATTTCTTAAAGCTGGCGGTGTCCTTGCTAGCAAACAAACGCGCGCCGGCTAAACCGGGCTGATCTGTAATATTTATTGCAGACCGGGCGGCCTTCAAAAGCCCGCTAATTTGCGCTGTAAATTCGCAGCAAATCACCCCAATAGTTAATTCGGATTTGCCTCTTCTTAACCATTAGAAGGCAGACTGAGGGCTGTTCTTTTTTTGCCCTTTTAGGAGTTCGAATGTCCACTCGCATCGCGCGTGATCCCTCTCCATTTCGCAGTGGTCTGGTGCACAGCGCACTCGGGGCTTTTGTTCTGACAGTCGCGCTCGGGTCCGCCGCATTTGGCGTCCACGTGACAGGCGATACCAGCGCCGCCAGCCCTATGGTCCGTGTCGCGCTGTTTGAAGACGCGCCCAGTGATGCGCCGCAGCTCAATCCGCGCTTGCCAGGCTATCAGGCTGCGATTGGCTTTGCGGAGGCCGAGACCGACACCTCGTCCGCCGCCGCGACACCGACAGATGAGCCGGATCTCGGGGTCGAATATGATGGCGCCGTCCGGATGGCGGCAAGCGCGCCCGAAGCGACCAGCAGCTCCGGCATTCGGATCAATGGCCGGACCGTTTTGCCGGGCCAAACCTTTAGCCAGATCACCGAAATCGGATCCGCAGAAGGCGAGACGGACGTCACCAGTCCGCCTGCAAAAATGGTCCAGATTGCCAGCGCAGCCGTTTCCGACAGCTCACCCCTAGCGCGCCATGCGCGTGCGTTTTCCAATCCGGACGGCAAACCGACCGTCTCGATCATTGTGGGCGGGCTCGGAATCAACGCCACACGCACGCGCGCGGTGATCAATGACTTGCCACCAGAGGTCACGCTATCCTTTGCGCCGACCGCGGAAAATCTGCGCGGCTGGGTGCGCGAAGCCCGCCGGGCGGGACATGAAGTGCTGATCGAACTGCCAATGGAGCCATATGATTATGGTCGGCAGCGTCCGCATGCCAATGTCATGCAAGTGGCGGTTTCAACCGAGAAAAACCAAGAGCGCCTTGGCCGTCTCTTAGCCCAGACGCCGGGCTATTTCGGGGTGATGAATTACCAAGGTGCGAAATTCGCGACCCAACCGGCGGCGGTGGAGCCCATTCTCACAGCATTAAGCGATAAAGGCCTCGCTTTCTTTGAAGATGGCAGCCTGATCCGATCCGAGTTTAGCACCAGCGCGCGCAAGACTGGACTGGCCTTCGGTAAAGCCACATCTTGGCTCGATGCGCGTCCGGAAGCGGACGAAATCTCGCAACAACTCATGGTCTTGGAATGTCCGATCACAACCGGCGGCACGCCATCGCGCGCGGTGATCTCTTCAGCTTGATCCTTAGCCGCCGCGATATAATCTGACAGAGTGAGATCGGCGAGCCCATCTGGCGGGGTCTCTTTGGTGCGCAATTGTGGAAACAGCGTTGGCGTTTCACACGTCCAAGCCGCCATTTGAAAGTCGCGTTTCATGCGGTCCCAAACTTCACCCCCGCATCCGACGCCATGTATCATGAGCAGCGTTTTCGCCATGCTCTGGCCCTCCCTTTATTGTTTTATGTGCAAAGCATAGGCGCAGATGCCTAGATTTGAAAAGGGCAACGCGCGGTGACCCGCTAGACCGGTTCGCCCCAGCGTTGAAACCGCTGCGCCACCTCTTCATATACCGGACGCTTAAATGGCACGATCAAACCCGGAAGTTCATCCAGTCTTGCCCATCGCCAGGCATCAAATTCAGGCTTATGCTTGTCCAATCGCACATCGCTATCAGAGCCCTTAAAGCGCAGCGCGTACCATTTTTGACGTTGCCCGAGATACGGTCCGCCCATGCGCCGCAGCAGTTCTGGCGGGAAATCATAATAGAGCCAATCCTCGGTTTCTTCGAGCACATCGACCAATTTCGCGGCGACCCCAATCTCTTCGTCCATTTCGCGCAATGCCGCGTCGGCAGGCGACTCGCCTTCATCAACCCCGCCTTGCGGCATTTGCCATTGAAACGCGCCGCGCCCATTCACACGGCGGCCAACAAAGACATGACCCGCCTTTGAAAAAAGGGCGAGACCAACATTATCGCGGTAAAGCGCCGGATCGCGTTTCTTAGAACTCACCCTTGGGAATCTAGACTAGCCTGTCGCACCTGACCAGATCGCAAAGACTGCTTGGCATAATGCGAAGCGGGGGCCAAAGCGATGCCTTTGGCGTCCAGGGTCGGCAGCCATTCTTGCAAAATATCAACTGTTACCGGAAACGGCATAGCTGTGCCGAGCGCGCCGCCGCGTTCTCTGGCGGTCGATTCCAA
>JBCBYJ010000125.1:0-5821 GCA_039815905.1 Pseudomonadota bacterium
TCTTCGTCGTCCTCCGCGATTGCTGTTTCAACATCATCCTCGACGGCTTCCGTTGCGACCTCAACCACCGGGTCCGCGGTCTCTTCAGGAACGTCTGCGACAACCGTCTCAGTCACGGCTGGCGGGGTTTCGGCTTCCAATGCCTCTGCGGCGTCTTCCGCAGGTTGACAGGCGGCGAGCGCCAAAAGGCTCGCTCCGAGCAAGAGAGACGAGTGGTGCATGGTAAACTCCAGCTTTCGTTTGACAGGGCCAGGTGAGCAATCTACCTCGCCCAGGCACTATTGAGATACTATAACATTTTCTTCGTGCAAGTGGCACGAGAGGGCAATCCGCCCAAGCGAACTTTTTTGTCATGTTGGAAGCTTTACAAGCGCCTCTGTTTTTCGGTTTGATCGCCGCCTGTGTCACAACGCTAGGCCTATTGGCTGTGGCGCTGCGGAGCGATTGGAGTTTGCGCTACGCCGATCTGTTCGGGTTGGCCGCAGCCGGCCTGCTCGCGACGATGGCCTTCTTGCACATCATTCCTGAAGCGTTTGCCCTGACCGCAGATGCCCCGATTTGGATGGCGCTCGGCTTTTTTGGCGGTCTCTTGCTGCATTATTTGATCCAGACGCTGTTTCCAGAGCGCGAGGGCGAAAGCCTGCCCGCCGAGGCGATTACGCCTGTGCTCGCCATTGCCGCGCATTCGTTCATTGACGGGGTCGTCTATTCGGTCACTTTTGCGACCAGTCTTGCAGCCGGTATTTTCACCGCTGTCGGACTCATCCTGCACGAGTTCCCCGAAGGCGTCATTGCGTTCGCCATCCTTCGCCGCAGCGGTGTGTCGAACCGAATGTCCTTTGTCTTTGCCTTTTTGGCAGCGGCGGCAACCACGCCATTTGGAGTTTTGGTTTCAGGACCGTTTCTATATGGCATTGGCGAAGACGTGCTCGGGGTCTTGTTTGCAGTCTCGGCTGGTTTGCTCTTATTCGTCGCGACCGGTCCATTGATGGCCCCTTTGAAGCAAGTGCCCGCAACGCGGGGGCTGGCCTCTATCGCCACTGGCGTCGCCTTGGCGGTGGCTTTGCTCTTCTCGCCGATCCCTGGTCATAATCACGACCATATGGGGCACGCGCATGACCCTGCCGGGTCCGCGCAGAACCATATCGGGCACGATCATGGCGATCATCCAGGGCATGACCATCAACACAAAGATTTCCGCCGGTGACCTTCTGGCGGGGCGTGCGGATGATCGCGCTAAGCCTGGTCACGGCGCTGATGGTTGCCAGTCCAAACGCCATGGCGCACCCGGAAGATGAGTTTTGCGCCCTAGATGGCGGTCTTGATCCGGCTTTGTGCCGCGCCTTGCAAGACTTAGATCGCGCCGACGGCACCAGCGGCGGTGATCAATTCAGCCAAACCGAAACAATCGATTTTGAGCGCCCAGCGCTCGAAACCTTCGGGTTGTATGTCAAAATCGGCATCCAGCACATTCTGCCCGGGGGTTCAGATCATATCCTATTTGTCCTGGCGCTGGTCTTCTCAACCCGGGGGTTCAGGCCTTTATTGATTCAAGTCTCTGCCTTTACTGTGGCCCATACGATGACCTTGGCGATGGTGGCATCTGGCGTGTTTGCGCCGCCTGCGAGCCTCGTCGAGCCGCTTATCGCTGCGACAATTGCCTTCGTCGCGATTGAAAATCTCGTTTTCAAGGACATGACACGTTGGCGTCCATTCGTGGTGTTCTTGTTTGGACTGATCCACGGCATGGGCTTTGCGGGATTTTTTGGGTCTCTAGGCCTGCCCGATGGTCAGTTTTGGAGCGCGCTGATCGGTTTCAATGTCGGCGTTGAGATAGGTCAAATCGCGGTGATCGTGTTCGCCGCCATCTTGCTCTCGCCGTTGCGCAGTATGTGGACGCAGGCGCGGTTTCGCCATTTGATTGTTTGGCCAGCCTGTGGGGCGATCGGCTTGATCGGGGCGTTTTGGACGGTTGAGCGCTTGCTCGCAGGGTAAACGGCACCAGCTTTGCAATCCAATCGATTATGGAGATTAAAAAACGCTTCACCAAGCGAACATGCCGATATGCCGGCGCAGCGCTCGCTGCCGCGGTGACGACATTTATTGGCTGGGCTGGGCTCGCCAAGGCCGACCCGACCTCTTGCAGCCTGCGCGACGCCACTGCCTGGCAACTGGCGTTGAATGATCCTCAAATTGAACAGACCCCCGACCATATTCTCAGCGTCACAGAAGCCTTTCTAGCGAAATGCCCGAACCGCCCTGAACGCTATGATGCCAGCCGTCTTGCCGGGATTGCTGCGGCCGACCTTGGCGCGCCGCACCGCGCCATGCGGCATTTCCAAGCGGCAGGCGCGATGCGCGACCTGCTCTCGAACTTTTACGCCATCGCGACTTACATGGCGGCGGATGAGCCGCGTTTGGCCTGGCGACTGCGCGATCAGATGGTCGAAAGGTGGCGCTCTCGTCTTGAGCGCCATCCCGCGGTTTCGGTCTCTGCCGCAGCGTCCGAACATGGCATGATTTACCAGGTCTATTTCACGCGCGCGGATGAACATACAGGTGTACGATCCGTTTGGGTTGGTGTGCCCTATGGACCGGGCTGGCCAGCCACGTTGAGCTTTTCAAAAGACCCATTTCGTCTCGGTTTGAAACGCATCCGCACCTCTGAAGAGACGTCAGATTATCGTTATGTCGACTTACACCGCTGCCAAGGCCGACGCGCCTTAGGCGAGATTGCGACCCGCCTCTCGGTTACCGAGTTTGACGCCGCGGCCTCTGCCAGCTTGGCGGCCTATATGGCCCATCCCGATCAGCCAGAGGATTATGATACCGGCCCAGTGCGCAATTGCGTGTTTCCAGGGCGTTTGCTTCCTAGCCCGCCGGCTTAAGTCTCCGGTTCGCTAGACCCGCTTTTCTACTTCCGCCACGACGGCGTCCGCAGTGATATGGAAGTGGTTATAGAGGTCCGAATACGGCGCTGAGGCGCCAAAGGTAGACATGCCAACGAACCCGCCATCGGCGCCAATCCAGCGATCCCAGCCAAACCGAACCCCTGCTTCAATCGCAACTTTTGGCAAGTCACCGCCCAAAGTTTCAGTCTGATAAGCGCCGCTTTGCTGGTCAAACAAGTCCATGCTTGGCATCGAGACGACCCGCACCGGCAGACCTTTCTCTGACAGTGCTGCTTGCGCTGCCATCGCGATCTCTACTTCTGAGCCGGTCGCGATGAGAACCGCTTTGGCGTCCGCCGCATCCGACAGCACATAAGCGCCTTTGGCTGAGAGGTTCTCTTCAGTGTGCGTTGTACGCGCGGATTTGACCTTCTGCCGGGTCAGCGCCAGCGTGCTTGGCCCGGTGACGTTGCGCAGGGCGAGTTCCCAGCATTCTGCGGCTTCAACCCCGTCGCACGGGCGAAACACGACCATGTTCGGCATCGCGCGCAGGCTGGCAACATGCTCCACCGGTTGGTGGGTCGGCCCGTCTTCGCCAAGGCCAATGGAATCATGCGTCATGACATGAATGACACGCTCGCCCATCAAGGCGCCAAGCCGGATGGCGGCGCGCGAATAGTCAGCAAAGACCAAGAATGTGCCAGAATAGGGGATCACACCGCCATGCAGCGCCATGCCATTCATTGCAGCGGCCATGGCGTGCTCACGGATGCCATAATGCACATAGCGCCCGCCCCAATTGCTCGGCGAGAGGACATCTGTATGGCTGGTCTTGGTATTGTTAGACCCGGTGAGGTCGGCCGAGCCGCCAATCATCTCTGGGATTGCCTCGGTCAGTGGCTCGAGCACCGCGCCGGACCATTTGCGCGTCGCGTCGTCTTTGCCGCCCTCAATGACCGCTTTTTTGTGGGCCGTGACGATCTCTGAGAGGTTTGCCGGCAAGTCGCCGACGATTGCGCCTTCAAAAGCGACTTTGTTAGACGCGGCCGCGAGACGTGACTGCCAGGCTTCATAATCGCTTTGCGCGCGGCTGCCGGCGTGTTTCCAGGCCGCTTCGATCTCTGTGGGGATCTCAAATGGCGCGTGGGGCCAGCCAATCGCCTCGCGCACGGTCGCGACTTCTTCTTCGCCATAAGGACCGCCATGGGCCGGACCAGTGCCCGCGCGTTTAGCCCCATAGCCGATAATTGTTTTGACAGCGAGCATGACCGGCTTGTCCTGGTTTTGAGCCCAAGCGAGCGCAGCTTCGACATCCTCCATGTCATGGCCATCAACTTTGCGGGTGACCCAATCGGAAGCTTCAAACCGGGCGCACTGATCGGTATTATCCGCCATGTCTGTGCCGCCATCAATGGTGACTGCATTGTCATCGAACAGGACGATTAGATTGGACAGCTTTAAGTGACCTGCAAGCGTGATGGCTTCCTGGCTGATGCCTTCCATCAGACACCCGTCTCCAGCGATGACATAGGTCTTGTGATTGACCAGATCGTCCCCAAAGCGTGCATTCAGATGGCGCTCTGCCATGGCCATGCCGACGGCCGTCGTGATCCCTTGCCCCAACGGGCCAGTCGTCGTCTCAACGCCTTTGGTGAGGAAGTTTTCAGGATGCCCAGCCGTCGGGCGTCCCAATTGCCGGAAATTGCGAATATCGTCGCGGCTGACGCTGTCATAGCCGGTCAGGTGTAGCAGGGAATAGACCAGCATGGAGCCATGCCCGGCTGACAGCACGAACCGATCGCGATCTGCCCAATCCGGATCGGCTGGAACATGTTTCAAGAATTTCGAGAACAAAACCGT
Organism: Pseudomonadota bacterium; assembly: GCA_039815905.1. Lineage (GTDB taxonomy): Bacteria > Pseudomonadota > Alphaproteobacteria > Caulobacterales > Hyphomonadaceae > Henriciella. The sequence goes on from JBCBYJ010000125.1 coordinate 4,752, forward strand.
TGCCGCATCCGCCATGCCGAGCGGCAACCCAACATGACCTGACTTGGCGGCTTCGACGGCGTCCATGGACAAAGCCCGGATCGCATTCGCCATGTCCCGTGCTGATACTGACATTTATCAACCCCTGTTTTGTTTCGTCCGGCCATGCCGAGCGTGTCCGAGCGTGTCAAGACTGTGGTGCCGCAGCTATTGAGTTTTCAGTGGAATAACTGCTAACCGGGTATCATGAGTGTTATTGATGCCGCGGCGACCCGCCTGGACAAAGCGATGCAACGCCTAGAAGGGGCGGTGGATGGTCTTTTTGAGCAATCGGGTGATCCGAATCTTTTGCGCCAAGAATTATCTGCGATGATGGACGATCGAGCCCGCTTGGCCGAGCAGCTCGACGCCTCTCTGGCGCGCGAGAAAGAATTGCAAGCGCTCGCCGATGAAGCGTCAGAAGCGCTCGGGGCCGCGATTGCCGAAGTGCGCGCCGCCCTTGGACGCGAGGGGCAGAGCTAATGGCCAAAGCGGACATTCGAATCAAAGGCCGGTCTTATTCGGTTGCCTGCGCGCCCGGCCAAGAGGCTCGCCTGGTGGCATTGTCTCACCAGTTGGATGCGCGGATTGAAGATATTGCCAAAGCGGTCGGAAATATTGGTGACGATCGACTCTTGCTGATTGCGGCGCTTGCTTTGTTGGATGAGCTCGACGCCGCGCATCATGCGCAAGCCACTGCGGCGGGTCCCGATGTCGAACGCGCCGCCCACGCTTTGGCCGATACCGCCGCCCGCATCGAGGCTTTGGCGGCGCGGATTGAGGTCGCAAAATGAGCGACCCAGAGCTAAGCGTCCTCATCCCTTTTTATAATGAAGAAGGGAATGTGTTGCCGCTGCTTGAGGAAGTGCATCAAGCGCTCGAGGGCATTGCTTTCGAGATTGTTTGCGTGAATGATTGCTCCGCCGACCAAACCGCAACGGAACTCGCTGAAGCGCGGTTGAAATGGCCAGCGACGGTGAGCGTGTTCACGCATACAATCTCGAAAGCAATGCCCTCGAGCGCTTGATGCACTTCCTCAAGCAGCGGCAACA
>JBCBYJ010000126.1:0-5807 GCA_039815905.1 Pseudomonadota bacterium
AGGCTCCATTGATGTAGCGTCAAAAATCCTCACGCGAGCGCGCACCGCGGGTCGGCGCGCAAATGTCACTATTTCAGCGGCTTTTGGCTGTCCGTTTGAAGGCGAAGTCGCGGTTGAGCGCGTCGTCGATATGGCGCGCCAGCTTGCCGATGCTGAGCCCCGTGAGATTGCGATTGCTGACACAATCGGCGTTGGCGACCCGGCCAAGACATTGGCGCTGATCGAAGGCCTGCGTTCGGTCACCGCAGACCTGCCTTTGCGGGTGCATTTCCACAATACGCGCAACACCGCCATCGCCAACGCCTATGTCGCAGCCTCAGCTGGCGTGGCGACCCTGGACGGATCTATGGGTGGCATCGGCGGCTGTCCATTTGCGCCGAACGCGACCGGCAATGTGCCGAGCGAGGACTTGGTTTATATGCTCGAGCGGGCCGGGTTTGATACCGGCATTGATCTCGAGGGGCTGATCGCCGGCGCGAACTGGCTCAGCGACGCGCTTGGAAAACCATTGCCCGGTATGGTCAGCCGGGCGGGCAGTTTTCCGAAATCAGAACACGACACCGAACCGAAACACAAAGAATTGGAGACGACATGACTTATCGATTGGGCGTTGATGTCGGGGGCACGTTCACAGACTTGCTGCTCTTCGACGATCAAAGCGGGGCGTCTTTCAAGACAAAAGTGCCCTCGACGCCGGATGATCCGTCGCGCGCGGTGGTGACTGGGACAAAGAACCTGTGTGACATCGCCAATGTGCAGGCCTCTGATATTGACTACTTCCTGCACGGCACCACAGTTGCGACCAATGCTATTCTCGAAGGCAAGGGCGCCCGCGTCGGATTGATCGTCACCGAAGGCTATCGGCAAATCTTGCAGATCGCCCGGTCGCTGGTGCCCGGCGGGCTGGCGGCTTGGATCGTGTGGCCAAAGCCTACGCCCATGGCGGCGCTGGAAGATACGATTGAAGTCTCCGGACGGATGGACGCGTTCGGCCATGAAATTCGCCCAGTGGATCGCGCGCAGGTGCGCCAAGCGCTGGAAAAGCTCGCTGGCCAAGACGTCCAAGCGATTACGATTTGTTTGATGAACTCTTACGTCAATGGCGCGCATGAGCGGATCGTGGCGGAGGTCGCGCGCGAGGTCTTCCCGAGCCTTGAGATTTCGATGAGCCATGAAATCTTGCCGGAAATGTTTGAATATGAGCGGGCGCTGACCACAGTGGCCAATTCATCGGTGCAGCCTGTTGTTGGCAATTATGTCAAAAACCTCGAATCAGAGCTGCGCGGCATGGGCATGAACGGCCAGCTTAATCTGCTGCGCTCCGATGGCGGTTTGATGAGCGCCGAGAAATCGCAATCCGCGCCGGTCAATTTGCTCATGTCGGGTCCGGCAGGGGGGGTGACCGGAGCGCTCTGGGTCGCCAAGACTGCAGGTTATGAAAACATTCTGACCCTCGATGTGGGCGGCACCTCTACGGACGTGGCGCTGATTGAAAACTCTCAGCCGCGCTTGGTGCGCAATACCGATGTCGGTCATCTCAGCGTGCGGGCCTCTTCGCTGGATGTGAAGACCGTCGGTGCGGGTGGAGGCTCGATCGCGCACGTGCCCGAATTGACGGGCGCGTTGCGGGTGGGTCCAGAAAGTGCGGGCGCGGTGCCCGGCCCGGTCTGTTATTCCAAAGGCGGTGAGCAACCGACGGTGACCGACGCGAATGTCGTGCTCGGCTATTTGCCAGAGGAATTGCTCGGCGGCGCGTTTAAGCTCGACCGTGAAGCGGCGAAGGCGGCGGTGCAAACCGTTGCCGACGCGCTGGGGCTCAATGTCTATCAGGCGGCGGCTGGCATCATTGATATCGTCAATGAGAACATGTTTGGCGCGTTGCGAATGATTTCGGTTCAGCAAGGCTATGATCCGCGCGATTTTGCGCTGATGGGCTTTGGCGGGGCTGGCTCGCTGCATTCTAACGCGGTGGCGAAACTCATGGGCTCGTGGCCGGTGATCGTACCGCGTTCGCCTGGGGTGCTGTGTGCGGTCGGGGATGCGACGACGCAGGCGCGGGCCGAGGCGTCCCGCTCGCATTCAAAGCGGCGCTCGGACACAAGCTCGCAAGAGATTGCCGGCGTCCTGCAAGAAATGGGCAATGCCGTGCGCGAAGAGCTGGAAAACGACGGCGCAGCGAGCGGCGACATCACGATCAAATTCCAAGCGGACGTTCGCTATCACGGACAGGCGTTTGAAATTCCGATGGATATCGAATTTGATAGTTTTGCGACGGGCGGTCTAGAGACTTTGGTCGAGGCGTTTGACGCCGAGCACAAGCGCATGTTCACGTTCAATATGGATGCCGAGCACGAGGTCGTGAACTTGCGCGCTATCGCGCTTGGTAAGGCCTTGGAGCTGCCCGCCATCGAGATTGAAACAGGCAATGGTGATCCGACCGGCGCAGTCGTCCGCGATCATCAAATCTACATGAATGGCGACATGATGCCGGCCAAAATCTATGACCGGGACCGGCTGAAAGCGGGGGACATCATCTCGGGTCCGGCGATTGTCGTGGAAATGGACTCAACCGCTTTGATTCATGCCGGGTGTCAGGCCTTGGTCGACCAATTCGGCAATATTATCATCAACCTCGTGGACGCATAAGGACGAGATCATGGCTGCAAATATCATTGAAACCAATTCCGCGCCTTTCAATAAGGTCGATGTCGATCCGATCACGCTCGATCTGATCGAGAGTGCGATGCGCAATGCGCGGATCGAAATGGACGCAACGCTGTTCCGGACCGCGCTGTCACCCGGCATTCGAGAGCAAGGCGATGCCTTTCCCATGATTGCCAATCGTGAAGGCAAAATGGTGGTCGGGCAATTCGGCTCGTTCCTGGGCGGCTTCTTAGCCGGATATGAAGGCGATATTGAAGAAGGCGACGTCATCCTTCTGAACGATCCATATTCCTGCGAAGGGGCGATCAGTCACAATAATGATCAGCTCATCATCATGCCGATCTTCCGCAATGGCCGGGTTATTTCCTGGGCGGCCATGTTTGGGCACATGACCGATATTGGCGGCAAAGTGCCCGGCTCGATGCCGAACAATGCGCGCTCCATCTTTGAAGAAGGCCTGCGCGTGCCGCCGGTCAAACTCTATCGCAAGGGCGCGTTTCAAGAAGACATTTTAAAGATCGCCACGCATCAGAGTCGGATGCCAGAATGGTATAAGGCCGACTTGCACGCGATTGTCGCCTCGTGCCGTGTCACCGCGAAACGCGTCGTTGAGATTTGCGAACGGTTTGGCGACGATGTCTATGATTCCACGCTCGAAGAGCTATTGGCGCGTAACCGCCGCGCCATGGGGCAACTCATCCTCGATCAAATCGGCGAAGAGCCGGTCAGTTTCGAAGATTACATTTGCGATGATGGCAATGGAAACGGGCCGTTTAAAATCAAATGCACGATGTATCGCCGCGGTGAGAAAGTGTATCTCGACTTTGATGGTACGGACCCACAATCGGACTATTCGATTAATTTCTATCTCAATGAGAACATGTTCCGGATGTTCTTCGGGATCTATATGATCATGGTCTTTGACCCGCAGATCCTGTTCAATGATGGCTTCTATGACTTGGTTGAAGTCAATATTCCGGAAGGCTCACTTTTGAAGCCAAATTATCCGGCGGCGCTATCCTGTCGGACGCATGCTTTGGGCCGGATTTTCGACGTGCTCGGGGCGCTGCTCGGTCAGAAAACCCCAGACTTCCTCTGCGCCGCTGGCTTCTCGTCCAGCCCGCACCTGATGTTCTCTGGCTTTGATGATAAGAATAATTGGTTCCAGCTTTTCCAAATTGGCTTTGGCGGGGTGCCGGGCAAGCCATTTGGCGATGGTCCAGATGGTCACTCGCTGTGGCCGGACTTCACCAATGTGCCGAACGAGTTTCTGGAACGTTATTTCCCAATGGTGATCGAGAAATATGAGTCCGCACCCGACAGTGGGGGGGCCGGATTGCATCGCGGTGGCAATGGCATTGATATGGTCTATCGCTTTACTCAAGAGGGCACGATCTCGATCCATGATGATCGCTGGTTTATCCCGCCTTGGGGCGTGAATGGTGGTCTGCCGGCGGCGCGCTCGAAGAAGAAACTGATCCGCGCCAATGGTGAGGTCGAATGGCTCGGCGCCAAATGGGACAATATCGAGGTCCAGGCGGGCGACGTGTTGCATTACATCACCTGGGGCGGCGGCGGTTGGGGGGATCCGCTTGAGCGCGCGCCGGACTTGGTGGCGCAAGAGGTCAAGCAAGGGCTGGTCACCGTCGACGGCGCCAAAGCCTATGGCGTTGTGATCGGTTCGAGCGGCGCTGTGGATGAGTTTGAGACCGCTCGTTTGCGCAAATCCATGGCCGATGCGCGCGATGAGATCTCAGTCTTTAACTATGGACCAAGCGTCGACGAGCTGCGCGCCAATTGCGAAGCTGAGACCGGTCTCCCCGCTCCAAAACAGCCAGTATGGCGCAAAAAGCCCATGGCCATCGCGGCGGAATAGCAAACGGGAAAGATCGTCGCTGAAACCGATCGCACCGGGCCTTTTTACACCGGTGCGATCAGTGTCAGTTGATCGGGCGAATGAGGTTGTATCAACCGGTCGCTGCTTTTGCGCGATCGCGCCCGCGCGGCCCAACCGAATTGTTCCGCTCTGCGACTAATAAATGAACAGCGTGAGGGGCTTAGGCGCGATAAGCTAAGACGATGTCTTAGGGTGAATCATTCAAGGGTGAGCAGGTTGGATCGTACGTCTCTGTTACAGTCTTTGCGCGAAAAATGTGGCGAGCGCGACGTCGTCACGGATCAGGCGGATCTAGAGTTCTTTGCCAGCGATCTCTATGAGCGCGGTGTCACGCCGTGCGCGGTGGTGCGCCCAAGGCGCGTGGATCAAGTTCAAGATATTGTCCGCATCGCGCGTCAACAGGGCTGCGCGATCTATCTGCGCGGCGGCGGGCGGTCTTATTCCAATGCGTTCTTACCGCAGACGGAGCATGCCCTCTTAGTGGATTCCACGGGATTGGATGAGATCCACAAAATCGACGCAGAGAACCTGTTCGTGACAGTTGGCGTCGGGCTGACCTGGGCGCGCTTGGATGAAGCGCTTAAACCGCATGGCTTGCGGGCTGTGTTTTGGGGACCTGCTTCCGGGCTCAATGCGACGATTGGTGGCTCCATGTCACAAGGGACGGCGAACAATAGTTCGGCCAAGAATGGCACCTCTTCGGACGCTGTGCTGAGCTATGAAATCGTCACCGGGCGCGGCGATCTGCTGACGACCGGGCTAGATGCGCAAGAGCAGGGGCTGCCAAATTTCCGTCCATATGGTCCGGACCTGACCGGGCTGTTTAATGCCGATGCGGGCGCGCTTGGCATCAAAACAGCGGTGACGCTCAAGCTTGAAGCGCGTCCTAGCGCGCTTGGCGGCGTCTCTTTCGCGTTTGAGAGTCATGCCAATATGGTCAAAGGCATGCGCGCGGCAACGGCGCTCGGTCTCAGCGCGGCCATCATCGCCATGGACGCCGACACGGCCGACATTCGCTCTGGCGAAACCGGGTTGAAGGCCGACTTGCAGAAGCTCTTGGCGATCATGCGAACCGCACACAATCCGCTGAGAGGCTTGGTGCGTGGGATCAAAATCGCCTTGGCTGGACGGCGCGTGTTTGAGCAAGCCAAATATACTGGTCACTTCCTCGCTGAAGCGCCGAGCGAAGCGGTCTTGCGGGCCAGCGAACGGGCGCTGCGCCAAGCCGTGGCGAGCCATGGCGACG
>JBCBYJ010000127.1:0-5746 GCA_039815905.1 Pseudomonadota bacterium
TGGCCGCAAAGAAACATTTGCCTCGCCGCATCTCATACCTGCGACCGCGATATGTGATCCGGATTTGACCTTGGGCTTGCCGGCATTCTTGACCGCCGCGACCGGTATGGATGCAGTGACTCACTGTATCGAGGCTGTTCTGACGCCGGTTGTGAACCCGCCTGCTGAAGGCGTGGGCTATGATGGGCTGAACCGCGCGGTCAAGAATGGCGCGTTGCAACGTGCGGTGGCCGATGGATCAGACAAAGACGCGCGCTGGAACATGATGATGGCGAGTTATGAGGGCGCGCTCGCCTTTACGAAGGGCCTCGGCTCGGTCCATGCGCTGAGCCACGCGGCCGGTCGGCTGAAGGAAAAGAAGCTGCATCATGGCACGCTGAATGCGATTTTCTTACCGCATTTGCTGCGCTTCAATGAAGGCGCAGAGCCGGAAAAATATGAGCGCTTAAAGTTCGCCATGGGCCTGGCCCAAAGCGCCAACCTTGGCGATGAGATCGCGAAGCTGAACGAGGCGATTGGCATCCCGTCAACGCTCGGCGCGATTGGACTCGAAGCGTCGGATGGTCCTGGCATTGTCGAGTTCGCGCTCAATGACCTTGCTCATCGCGGCAATGCCCGCCCAGCTGAGCAAGGTGACTATGAGCGGATCTTTGAACAAGCGCTGTAAAGCGCCGGCGTTCCGCACCTGATCGCTTGACAGCGGGCCTCGCGTTCGGCACCCGCTGACATCTGAGTATGACGGGGACATGCATTGGAGTATGCATGACCCAGCGCCACGCTTGGCTCAGAGCCTTAATCTTTAGTCTGAGCGGTCTCGTCATTTTTTCCGCGATTCTAGGCGGCTGGCTCGCTCGGTCAGCTGTGCCATTCTTTGATTCTTGGGATGGCGGTGTCGGCTTTTTGCTGAACCTTCCTGATAATCCTGGCCTATTCTTGGCCCACCATAATGAGCATCGCATAGTGATTACGCGTTTGCTGCTCTGGGTGGATTTTTACCTGTTTGGTGGGCGCGACATGTTTCTGGTGCTGACCAATTACCTGTTCGCCTTTGGCACCTGGTGCGCGCTTTGGTCAGGCTTGAAATCGATCAATCGCAACAAAGTCGCGCCGCGTGACTTAAACTTGGTCGGCGCGGTGATCGCGGCCTGGCTCTTGCTTTGGTCGCAGGATATCAATTTCACTTGGGGCTTTCAGAGCCAAGTCCATGCGGCGCAGTTTTTTCCGCTGCTATCCTTTTTGCTACTCAGCCACGCCGCGCAAAACGGACCGCGCGCGCACTTGCTCTTTGGCGGCGCGCTCGTGCTCGGCATTGTCAGCGCCGGCACCATGGCAAATGGAGCGCTTACTTTAGGTTTTATGGCGATTTGGGCCTTGGTCTTGCGGATGCGGGTTTGGCAGATTGTCTTGCTGACCCTTCTCGGCGGTTTGATCTTGCGCCTCTATATGATGGACTATTCAACCCCATCCGGGCACACGACAATATTGGAGACGATCCAGTCGTATCCGATCGCGACGCTTGTCTTCACATTTGAGTTTTTGGGCAATCCGTTCGCGCATGTGATAGGGCCGTTTGGCGCCGGCCGAATGATCGTGATGCTGCTTGGCATGATCCTTACAGGATCGGCCGCCTATTTGACTTACAGCTTTATTCGGGAGCGTCCGACCCATCCAGTCATTCCTGGTTTGGTGCTTTATATTATTTATGTCGGCGCTACGGCATTTTTGACGGCGGGCGGACGGCTTTTCATACATGAATACGCCTCCTTGACCAGTCGCTACACGACCCCGAGCGTGGTTGCTTGGGCTGCGCTGGTCTGCATCATTTCGCCGTGGATGTTTCGCCGGTTTTACAGCTCTAAGCAAATCGCAACGGGTTTTTTGGTCTTCGCCGCGCTCGGGCTTATGGCTATGTTTGTCCCAATCGTCCGAAAAGGACTGCCGCCCGCGGGCTATCATGACACGCAGGCGGTTGCGGTTTTAGCGCTTGAGCTTGGGGTCCGCGATGATGAGCAGATCGGGTCTATCTATCCACGCGCGCCCGTCGTGTTAACTATCGCAGATCGCGCCACAGCGATCGATTTGGGCGTCTTCAAACACCGCACCTATCGCGGATTACGAGAAAGCATCGGTACGTTTTGGATCGCCAGCGACGCTCCGCGGTGTCGCGGTCAAGTGCTCCAATCCAACGCCCTTGAGATGGATCGCAATCATCTTCGCGTACAGGGTCAGATTGAACATGTCTTACGTGGCCGGAAGCGGGCCCGCGTATTGCTTATAAATGATAATGGAATGATCATTGGCGCCGGCCTCACCGAAGCGCCGCGGCGGGACGCTAATTTGGAGGATGGCGCGAAATGGATCTCACCCTTTACCGGTTATCTTCGCACGCCGCGCGATGGGCCGATCCGGTTCGCTTCGCAGACCTGCCGGACTAAATGATCAGACCGGCAGGATCCGATGGCGGACTAACTGCCCTCAGCTTGCAGCTTGTCTTGCGTCTTCGTCTCAAAATCGCTGGCATCGTGGCGTTCATGTAATTGGCTTGCCGGGTCGCCGAACGGGCGATTGACCATGCGGCCGCGCTGCACCGCAGGACGCTGCATCAGCATGTCAGCCCAGCGAATGACATTTGTGTATTCGTGCACCGCGAGGAATTCTGCAGACTCATAAAGCAAGCCTTTTGCCAGCGCGCCATACCAGGGCATGATGGCCATGTCCGCGATCGAATACTCACTGCCCGCCATATATTCATGGTCGGCTAGGTGACGCTCGAGAACGTCGAGCTGGCGTTTCGCTTCCATAGCAAAGCGGTTGATCGGATATTCCATCTTGCTCGGCGCATAGGCGTAGAAATGGCCAAAGCCGCCGCCAAGGTAAGGCGCAGAGCCCATTTGCCAGAACAACCAGTTCATCGCCTCGGTGCGACCCTTATGGTCTTCTGGAATGAACGCGCCAAACTTGTTGGCGAGATAGACCAAGATCGAACCGCTCTCAAACACCCGTGTGACCGGATCGGTTGAATGGTCCGCCATGACCGGAATTTTCGAGTTTGGATTGATTTCGACATACCCAGAGCTGAACTGGTCGCCCTCGCCAATATTGATCAGCCAAGCATCATACTCAGCCCCAGAATGTCCCGCTGCGAGCAATTCTTCCAGCATGATTGTCACTTTGACGCCATTTGGCGTGGCCAAAGAGTAGAGTTGGATCGGGTGTTTGCCGACTTGCAGCGCTTTCTCATGCGTTGGACCAGCAATTGGACGATTTATATTGGCAAAGCGCCCGCCACTTTCTTTGTCCCAAGTCCAAACTTTTGGGGGGGTATATTCAGTATCAGCCACAGGGCGCTCTCCTTCTATGGTCTTGCGCGTTGTCTCAACCCTTACATAGGAGCCTCCCCTCGCGAAAGCCTAGAGTGAGAATTGGAATAGGGTCTATGCGAACCCTGCGAGAGGCATGTTTGATCGCATCAAACGAAAAAAAACAGGAGGCGTCGATGACCGAATTGGTGGTCCGACACGATGAAGATGGCCTAGCATGGTTGACGTTAAACCGACCTGAAAAGTTGAACGCGCTTACCGTTGGCCTGTTTCAAGCCCTACGTCGTCACATTATCGACCTCAAAAAAGATGAAAGCGTCAAATGCGTGATCCTGCGCGGCGCCGGAAAATGTTTCTCTGCGGGCCACGATCTTGGCGATATTGCCGACGGCGAAGCGGTGCCGTCACCGGGCTGGCATTCGGAAACGCTGCGGCTAATGGAAAAATTACCCAAGCCGGTGATCGCGGCGGTCCATGGCCATTGCTATACGGGCGCGCTGGAAGTCGCCTTGGCGGCGGATTTCATCCTCGCAGCGCAATCGGCAAAATTTGCGGATACGCATGCCAAATGGGCGCTGACGCCGATTTGGGGGATGAGCCAAAGACTCCCGCGACGCGTCGGCACTGCGACGGCGAAACGGCTAATGTTCACAGCTGAAACCGTCCGCGCTGACGCCGCGCTGCGAATGGGATTGTGTGAGGCGGTCTTCGAGGATGAAACCTTTGAAAGCGATCTGCGCGCATTCGCCCGCCAAATTCTCGCCAATTCAGTCTTTTCGCACGCGGCCAATAAAAGGCTGCTCGACGCCACGGATGCGGGCCCGATGGATGCTGGCTTGCAATGGGAAGTGATGGAGCATGAGGGCGTCGGACCAGATATGCAAGCGCGTATCGCGGCGTTCATGAAGCGCTAGCCCGCGCTGGCACAAGGATTGCTCTTCTTCAAAGGAAGACCAATCGGACCCGTCCTGTCATGAAACGTGCCTTGCTTTGCCTTTTTCTATCTGTCCTGCCCTTAAGCGCCAATGCCAGCACGGAACTGGCCCGCCAATGGGGCCAGGAAGCCAGCCGCTTATCGGCTGAAACGTTTGACCTGATCTTGGCCGTAGATTTGGGTGAACCGGCGACGCTTTCGGAGACACTGAGCCTCGACATTTACCGCTTTGGCCGGACCTCTGCTGATCTTGCGCGGTGGATTGATGGATCAAATGGTCCGCAGGATTTGGGCTGTATCTTTCGCGGCATGGCGAGCGAGTCGGAAGATCAATTGATCGCGCTTGAGCAGGCCGATAGTCCGCTTCGCCAGCGCGATCATTTGCGCCGCTTGGCGAATATGTTCGCCGATGCAGAAATTATTGCCTTGGCTGCGCAGCGGGGCGCCCCGATCCCCAGCCTATTACCGGCAAAAACCAGATCTGCTTGTGAAGCAAATTTGGAAGAGACAAGACGCGCGCTGCGCTAAAGCTCACCAGACCATCGCATCGCGCAAGCTGGCTCTGAGACCGGCCGGCATCTCGATTGTCCCGGATCCAGCCTTCAAGTCTTTCGGTGCATCTTCAAGCTTCAAATATCGCCAGCCTTGGAATGGGCGCTTTGGCGTCGGCTCGACGGGCACCAGCGCCGGATCGAAGACTAGCTCGCAGGCCTTGCGGCCGCCCCGATCCGTGATTTTTTTAACCTCAACAATCTCTTGCCGGACCTGGATCAATCCCTTGATCACCCAATAGATAGAACCGCCTTTCGACAGCTCATCCGCGCGCTTTGGGATCATTCTTGTATGATGAACCGGGCGCGGATAGGTCCGCATGACGCGATTTTGCCAGGTCTCAAGGTCGCCAATATCGTCCGCCCCGACACAAAGTTTGACCATGTGAATCATAGCAAGCAAGATAAACCAGGTTTAATGTCTGTGAAGGTGGTAAATCCGCGGTGTCCCGGCATATGACTTAAACAATGGCAATAGAACAGGGAGAGGTAGTATGATTCGATGGATCGGATTAGCAATGGGGGCAACAGCTTTGGCCGGGGCGGCCTCTGCCGAAACGGGTCACGATGTGTTCGGCACCTATTTAACCCAAGCTCAAACATCGACTGTGGCGATAGAGGATTGCGGCGATGGCAGCCCCTGCGGGCGCGTCTCTTGGATCGATCCGAACGCCATGGAACCAGGGCAGACGCCGGAGACCGCATTGACCCAAACTGGCGAACCTGTGCTCGGACTTCTGATGCTGCAGGGCTTTGAGAAACGTAAAAAAGACTGGCGCGGCGGCACGATTTACGACCCCGAAGCCGACAAGTAAGCAGAACGCGGCCCCGGCAGTGTCGGGGCCGCGCCAGCTTTGAACTCTACACTTACGCGAGCTTTGACGCCCCAATTCCCTGGAGCCGCGATGCGCCCGCTCACCCGCGCCACCCGTGCCTATGAT
>JBCBYJ010000128.1:0-5730 GCA_039815905.1 Pseudomonadota bacterium
CATATTCGGGAAATCGCGTATGATAGGCGGTCGAGAAGGGGTGTTTGATCTTCAAACACATCTTGCGGCCCGCCATGCCGAGCGTGCCCTCAGTGACGATATGCACGGCGTCCGGTTCAAACGCTTCGAACCGCTGTTTGATCCTGCGCTCCGCAAACAGCGCCAACTTGATTTCCGGATAGGTGGGCAGCGGCATAGTGTAAAAGCCAGCGCCAGGATGAATGATTTCGAACTCATGACCTTCGGCTTCAAGCTCAGCAATCACGCGCTGCATGGTCCGCACAACGCCATTCACTTGTGGCTCCCAGGCGTCCGTCACGATCATAATGCGCATAGCGGCTCCTCGTCGCCCTCCAGGACGATTAGCGAAGTGTGTAAAGAGCGGCGCCGGACCCGTAAAGCCGAGCGGTGACGGATTTGTGCAATCGACCGTCTCCGCCGCCTGCGCAGCGGATGTATCAGCCGCCTTCGCAGCCGATGTATCAGCCGCCTTCGCAGCGGATATATCAGCCGCCGTCGCAGCGGATAAAATTGAACTGCCCCGGGCGGCGATCATCGATGAGAGAGATCACCGCGTTCAAAGCGTCTCCGGACCGCGTGTATTGAATCTTTTGTGGATAATCATGCTCAGGATTGGCGAATGTCACACTCTCGGCCGCTAGCGCAGTGGCGGGAAAGGCGGACGGTCCGGTTCCAGCGGGGTAGGCGTTAAAGATCGGCATCGGCGCGGGGTCGATCCGCATTTGCTCAAAAAATACGACCTTTCCGTCCCGGAGCGATACCGCATAGCCGAAATAATAGCCATCTTCCGCCTCTGACCAAACCTCGCGGGCATCGCCGCTTTCGCTTTGCCAGCAGCCGGTCAACCAATCGAGCGCATTGGACGGGGGACGCGTGTCGGGACCGGGCGCGTCGGCGCTAGACAGGGATGTACACGCATTCAGCGCCAGCGCCGCAACAAAGATCCGTAACATGACAGCCCTCCACAAGATCAGATCGAGATGATGCCCCCATCCTATCGAAGCGCGCCCGGGAGGGAAAGCGAGCGGCGGTCCGAATCGGACCATTTGCAAAGTCTTGGCCTTTGAAAACAAGACACCTACTAGATGTAGTGGGGCGCACGTCGATCCTCGTCTGGTTGTTGAGACAGCACCAGAGGATCGGCACGCCGAGTTCGTTAAAAAATTCAAGCGGTTCGGTAAGAAATTTTTTTTTTACGAAAAGCAGTCCCCTTGAACCCCTAATTGGGACGGGCTCGGAGCACAGGAATTAACCAGCTATTAACCACTTATCCACTGTCAAAGTGACGTTTTTGAGACGGACCCTGTTGACCTCTCCTTAACCTTGCAGGCACTATATGTTGTGTGAGGGCTGATTTGAAACACCGTATATGGCGGTTTTCTGATTCATTCCTATATGTATTGGGCCTTATGCAAGGGGTAAAAAGATGGCAGGCATACAGAACGCGACAGTCGCGAAAGAGGTTAAGACACGAGACGCGAAGTCCGGCGCGCCAGAGCTGCGAGTCGTGCCCAGCGTACAGATGGACCGGTCGCGCGACGCTTTGCTGACCGAGTTTGGCAAAGTGACGCTTGAAGACCGCTACTTGCTGCCGGGCGAGTCCTATCAGGACATGTTCGCCCGCGTCTCAGAAGCCTTTGCAGACGATGCCGACCATGCGCAGCGCCTCTATGATTACATGTCTAAGCTTTGGTTCATGCCGGCGACGCCGGTCCTGTCGAATGGTGGGGCGGATCGCGGACTGCCGATTTCGTGCTTCTTGAACCAAGTCGGCGATAGCTTGGATGATATTGTTGGCACTTGGACGGAGAATGTCTGGCTCGCCTCAAATGGCGGCGGGATCGGCACCTATTGGGGCAATGTCCGCTCGATTGGTGAGAAAGTCGGCAATAGCGGCCAGACCAGCGGCATTATCCCGTTCATTCGCGTGATGGACTCGCTGACTTTGGCCATCAGCCAAGGCTCGCTGCGGCGCGGCTCGGCGGCTTGCTATCTTGATGTCCACCACCCGGAAATCGAAGAATTCCTAGAAGTCCGTAAACCGTCTGGCGACTTTAACCGCAAATCACTCAACCTGCACCACGGCATCAATATCACCGATGCGTTTATGGAAGCGGTCAAGAATGATGCAGAGTTTGATCTGCTCTCCCCGAAATCCGGTGAGCCGCTGCGCAAAGTGAATGCGCGTAAGATCTGGCAGAAAATTCTCGAACTGCGCATCCAAACGGGCGAGCCTTATTTGCTGTTCACCGACACGGTGAACAATGCGATGCCCGCGCACCAGCGTCAGTTGGGCCTAAAAGTCACGCAATCGAACCTCTGTTCAGAGATCACGTTGCCAACCGGCATCGACCATCTCGGCGAAGATCGCACCGCGGTCTGCTGTCTGTCGTCGATCAATGCTGAGAAGTATTTCGAGTGGAGCAAGGATGAGATGTTCTTGGAAGACGTTTACCGCTTCCTCGACAATGTCCTGCAGGACTTTATCGATCGGGCGCCGCCAGAAATGGCGCGGGCCGTCTATTCCGCCAAGCGCGAGCGGTCGGTCGGACTGGGCTTGATGGGCTATCATTCATTCTTGCAATCGCTCAATCTGCCAATGGAAAGTGCGATGGCGAAAGTTTGGAACGAGAAATTGTTCAAACATATCCGCCAAGGCGCGGATGCGGCCTCGGTGAAGCTCGCCAAGGAGCGTGGCCCGTGCGAAGATGCTGCCGAAGCGGGTATGATGGCGCGCTTCAGCCACAAAATGGCGGTTGCTCCCACCGCCTCGATTTCGATCATTTGCGGCGGCACCAGCGCCGGGATTGAGCCAATCCCTGCCAATGTTTACACCCATAAAACGCTGTCCGGCTCGTTCACGGTCAAGAATAAGTATCTTGAGCGCTTGCTCGAGGAAAAAGGCCAGAACACAGACGTGATTTGGACATCCATCCTGGAGCATGAAGGCTCTGTGCAGCATTTGGACTTCCTGGATGAGCACGAGAAGTCGACCTTTAAAACGGCATTTGAGATCGACCAGCGCTGGATCATTGAACATGCTGCGGATCGCACGCCCTATATCTGTCAGGCGCAGTCTTTGAACGTGTTCCTGCCCGCTGACATCAATAAGTGGGACCTGCACATGCTGCATTGGACCGCTTGGGAGAAAGGCGTGAAGTCGCTCTATTATTGTCGGTCTAAATCGGTTCAACGCGCGAGTTTTGCGGGCGCCGCCGACAAAGAAGTGACCTTGTCGGGCATGGATGTGCCAAATACCGACTATGACGAGTGCCTCGCCTGCCAATAGCGCGCCGCTCGAATCGAACACAGATCCC
Organism: Pseudomonadota bacterium; assembly: GCA_039815905.1. Classification (GTDB taxonomy): domain Bacteria; phylum Pseudomonadota; class Alphaproteobacteria; order Caulobacterales; family Hyphomonadaceae; genus Henriciella. The sequence continues at coordinate 3,339 of JBCBYJ010000128.1, forward strand.
CGCTAGAAATGGCGGGGTTTTGTCATTTTAGGGCGAGTGTTACGTCCATTTAACCGAGAAAATCGGCCTAAAACTCAGGCAAACACCTTCATTTTGTCTCACGTCGTGCCAAAAAAAGTCTCGTCTTTTCAATCAAGATGAAAAAAATTTTTGGACGCGTTAACTTAGTTTCACGGGTCTTTTGTCGGCCAGACCGCTAGCAAATACAGGAGCGCTCACGTTTTCGTGAAATCGTAATGATTAATTTTAGCGCACCCCGACAGAGTCGCAAGCCGAATTCGTTCATGCTAATGTAAGGAACAAAGGTCACGCTCCGGGGGAGTATATTGGAGCGGACATGACTGAAGGCGTGGGAAAAATGATTGTTGCAAGTGCATCAATACTAACGGCTATGACGTGTCACACATGTGCGCACGCACAGCCAAATCGGGCCGGCCCCGTGATCGACAATGCCACCATCATTGCCGCCAGCCGGGCGCTTGATGATGGCTCGCAAAATCGGGTCAATTTGGTCTATTCAGCCTCCTTCTCGCAAGGCGAGACGTCCCGTCATTTTGGGTATCAGATCCCCCAAGATGCGGATTTGAACGTCGAAGCGGACGTGACCAAGCTTCGCAATTCACGGCGCCTCTATTCGAGCACGATCATGACAGATCTGGCCGCCACTCGGACCAGTGCAAGTCTTTCACCGGTCCCGCGCGAGCAGAAACAATTGAGCGCTGAACTGTCTTTCTCTGCCCCGTCTGAGCAGACCGGCTTCGGTTTTGATGTTGGCATCGCGCCGCGCGTCGAGATTATTCGCGACGGACAATATGCGTCTCGCCGGTTCGGGGGTGAAGTGCGGATTGGTCAGAATTTCGACAAACGCGGTGAAAACGGCCCCGCCTCTGCCTGGTACCTGTTTGCCGGCGCCGATGGCGAAGCCTTGGTCTGGGAACCCGATCAAACCGGCAGCGTCACGGGCGGCGAAATGGCCTTGCACGACAAAGTCACAGTCGGTGACATTCAAGCAGGCGTCTCCATCCAGCGCGGCCTCGGCCAACTGTCTTTCAGCTATATTCGCCGAGAGGTCGAGTATCATGAACGCAATCTCAGCGGCAGTGAGAATGAGGACTTCGCAGGGGTGACGTTTACACTTAAACGCTGACCTCATGGTTGTTCAAACGCTGATCAGAGCCGCCAGTTTGGCGGCTTTTTTCGTTCCGGGAGCGCTGGCTGATGAGGCCAGCTTGCGTGTGCCCGAGCCGCGATCGGCTGGGGTCTGGTCGCTGACTTCAGAAAATGATCTGTTTGGCGGTACAGATCGCAATTATTCCAATGGCTTACGCTTAGAACGCGTGCGCCCGGCCAATCGCATCACGCCAGGGTTAAAATGGGTGGCGAACCGGATCCCGATTTTGGATCTGGACCGCACAGAACTGCGCCAAGGGTTTGCCCTCTCGCATACAATTTTCACGCCGGAGGACATTTCTGCGCCGGTGCCCGACCCGAACGACCGGCCTTATGCCGCCTGGCTCTATGCGTCGGGCACTGTGGTCGGCACGACGCGGCTCGGCGCGCGCCAAATGGTGCAGGATGTGTTGCAGGTCAATCTCGGCGTGGTTGGACCCTCGGCGGGCGGAGAGTTTGTGCAGGACAATTGGCACGATCTTTTGCAAGCGGTCGAACCGCGCGGCTGGGACTCACAATTGAAAGACGAGCCCGGGCTAGAAATCACAGCGCAGCGGCTGCGCCAATATCAAGGTCCAGACCTCGCTATGGGATTAGAGACCGATATCGCCGCCCATGGCGGGGTCACGCTCGGCAATGTGCGCACCTATGCGACGCTTGGCGCTATGGCCCGGATCGGTTGGGACTTATCGTCTGATTTCGGACCGCCGCGCATTCGCCCCGCGCTTGCCGGTGCGGGTGTGTTTCAGCCCGGGCAACCGTTTGGCGGCTATGTGTTTGCCGGTTTTGAGGGCCGCGCGATTGCCCGCGATATGTTCTTGGATGGAAATCTCTGGCGCGATAGCGCCCGCGTCGACGACCGCCGCGACTTTACTGGCGATCTGCAAGTCGGGGTCGCGCTGCATCAAGGCGATGTGCAAGTCGCCTTCACTTATGTCCACCGCACAGAGGAATTTGTCGGCCAATCCGGACCCCAACGCTTCGGGGCGGTGTCGATTTCGATTGCGCGCTAGGACCGCGGCGCTGATGGCCAGCGCCTATGAGTCCTGATTCGAAGTTAATAAGTGATTTCTTGTGGGCAGCCTGTGGAGAAGTGCCGCAGGTGAGCAGGATATATCTTGCGTGCCACGCCAGAATTAGACACTATATGTGGTGTTGACGAGATTTTGGCAGGGGTAAGCAAATGGCCGACGGTATGATGAAACTTCCTGGACTGATGACA
>JBCBYJ010000129.1:0-5699 GCA_039815905.1 Pseudomonadota bacterium
CTTTGGTCAAGTTTTGTGGACAGACTGCGCCGCTTGCGGTCTTATGATCAGACGACTGATGAAGGAGGGGCTGTTATGGGCATATTGTCCAGACTATTGAGCTTCGAAAAACCGATGGGCCCGACCCTGGTTCAATTGCTCTATTATTTCGGGATTGTTGGCATTCTTTGGCATGCCATTCGCCGATTTTGGTTCTGGTTGACCTATCTCGACAATGATTGGGACACCGCGCTTTGGGGCATGATCAAAGCCCCATTTATGGCGATTATCGCGCTCTTGGTGTTGCGCGTCGTTGCGGAGCTGGCGCAATCTGTATTCCGCATGGATAAATCGCTGCACGATCAAGTCACAGGCCGGGCCGCCCCACCTAAGACGGACTAGATCGCGGTATTGGCTAAGGCCTCATCAATCACCCGATTGAACATGGCCACGGCGGCGGCCGGGCCATCATGATGGTCCCATACACCGCTGGAGACGGCGAGAAAATCGGCGCCTGCAGCGATAAGCGGCGCCGCGTTATCTAATTTAATCCCACCAATCGCCACGCAGGGCAGGGTGAGGAACATCTGACACCAGGTCAGAATACCGGGGTCTGCCGGGGTCGTGTCTGCCTTTGTCTGCGTTGGGTAAAACGCGCCGAACGCGACATAGTCGGCGCCGGCTTCACCGGCAATCATCGCCTGATGCCGCGAATTCTTGCACGTCGCACCGATAATCATGTCTGGGCCGACCAGATCGCGCGCCTCGCCAATGTCCATATCATTCAGGCCGAGATGCACCCCATCGACTTGCAGCGCGCGGGCGAGCTGCGGGCTGTCATTGATGAACAAGGCTATGTTTTCCGCGGTGCAGATTCGGTTCACCGCTTGCGCCACGGCGCGCGTCGCCGGCAGATCGATTTTATCGTCTTGTTTTAAACGGATTTGCAGGCTGGCCACATCGCCGCCTTTTACCGCCGCGCGGAACTGATCGACAAAATCGGCGACATGCTCGATCTGCGGCGGCGTGATCAAGTAGAGACGTGGACGTTCGCGGTCAGGATCGCTCATAATGCTCTAGGCTTTGCGCCCATCTTCGGCTGTTCGTCAAGATTTTCGCCCCGTTCCGACCAATCGATCCGTCAACCAGCGCGCGCTCGGCCCCCAAACCAGGGCCGCGAACCAGGCCACGGGATAAGCCAGACACCACGCCACCAGCCAGCGTTCAAACAGCCCATCGGCGAGCCCGGTATTGACCATGGTCACAATCAAAGCGACCAGCGCGCTCATACCGCCAGATAAAAGGCCGGTATGGACCAGCGTCCAGAGAAATGATTTTCCCGTCATCGTCTGAGCTTTGGCATTTTTGATCTCGATCGGCCAGGCCAAGAAAAAGGCGATCCGTTCAGAACCGCCTTTATGGGATCTCAGCGAAGCGCGATTTAGCCTGCGCAGGAAGCGTCATAAATACTCTGAATCGTGCCGGCCAATGTCTCGTCAAATTCTTGATCGGTCTGCTGAGCGGACAAGCCTTCCGTCAGGGCGCGTGAGAAGCTGGCAATAATGCCGGTATTCTCGCACAAGCGACGATTGGCTTCATCGCGGCTATATCCGCCAGACAGGGCCACGACGCGCATCACCCGCGGATGCGCCACCAATGATTTATACTGATTGGCGTTTTCCGGCAGCGTTAGCTTCAGCATGACTTGCTGGTCCGCGGGCACCGTATCGAGCTGTTTGGTGATTTCCGCCAGCAGGATGTCTTCGGCTTGCGCTTTATCAGCGATCGAAATGGTGACTTCTGGTTCAATGATCGGCACCAAGCCATGGCTCAAAATCTGGCGGCCAGTTTCAAATTGCTGCGCAACATTGGCAGCAATGCCGACTGGATTGGCAGCGTTAATGACCGAGCGCATTTTGGTTCCGAAAATGCCGTTCGCGGCAGCGCGGGCGAGCAGCGCATCAAGGTCCGGCATCGGGTTCATCACTTGCACGCCATTTTCCTCGGGTGCCAGGCCTTTATCGACCTTCAAAAACGGTACAACACCGCGCTCTTCCCAAAGGTATTGCGCCGTCGGAATACCATCAATCTCGCCGTCCATGGTGCGTTCAAACAGAATGGCGCCCATGACTTTGTCCCCCGTAAAGGCGGGCGACTTGACGATGCGAGCGCGCATATTGTGAATCAGACCGAACATTTCTTCGTCACTGGACCAGGCCTCGTCGGTGACGCCATAGGCTTTCAGTGCTTTTGGCGTCGAGCCGCCTGATTGATCCAATGCTGCGACGAACCCCGCTTTCTGTGCGGCCTGTTGCGTCATGTCTAGCTTACCCATCTAAAGTCCCTCTTGAGATAGAAAAAGGGCTCGAAGCGTTTTGCTTCCAGCCCGGTTCAAAGTTTGAAATGTATATTTTGACAGCGCTGTCTTTTTGCTCGCCCACACCCCCGCTTGTTGCAAGGACCAGCTGGCGTGACGTGTGCGATACATTATTGGCCTTTCAGCGCCTCTACGCCGGGCAGAGGTTTGCCCTCCATCCATTCAAGAAATGCGCCACCGGCCGTGGAAATATGCGTAAAGTCCTGCGCCACACCGGCATGGTTAAGCGCCGCGACGGTGTCGCCGCCACCAGCGACCGCAATCAGCGCGCCAGATTTGCACCGGATGCCTGCCGCTTGAGCAGCTTGCACCGTGGCTTTGTCAAATGGGGTCAACTCAAACGCGCCGAGCGGCCCGTTCCATACCAGAGTCTTGGCGACATCGAGGGCAGCGGCCAAAATGGCGACGGTTTGTGGACCGGCATCAAGGATCATTTCATGATCGGCGACTTCATCGAGCCCGCAGGTGCGATGATCGGCATTTGCGGCAAAATCCTTAGCGACCACCACATCCATGGGCAGCAAGATATCGCAGCCAGCGGCTTTCGCATTGGCTTCGATTTCTTTGGCGGTGTCGGTCAGGTCGTGCTCGCAGAGCGATTTACCGACACTATAACCGCGCGCCGCCAAGAACGTATTGGCCATGCCGCCACCAATGGCCAGCGCATCGACTTTTGACACCAGATTTTTCAACAGATCGATTTTCGAACTGACTTTCGCGCCGCCGACGACGGCCAGAACCGGTCGATTGGGCGCGCCGAGCGCGGCGTCGAGCGCGGTGAGCTCAGCTTGCATCAGCAAGCCCGCACAAGATGGCAAGAGCCGCGCGACGCCTTCGGTTGAAGCATGGGCGCGGTGCGCGGCAGAAAACGCATCATTGCAATAAATATCGCCAAGCGACGCTAGAAATTGCGCCATTTGCGGGTCATTGCTTTCTTCCATCGGTGTGAAGCGCGTGTTCTCAACCAAAATCACCGCGTCAGACGGCGCGGCATCGATGGCGCCACGATCGGGGCGCTCAATAAAGATCACCTGTTTGCCGAGCGCGGTTTCCAAAGCGGGCAGCGTCACGCGCAGCGACATATCCGGATTTGGTTGCCCTTTTGGACGTCCGAAATGCGCCAATAAGACCGGTTTGCCGCCCTGTTCGAGAATTTTCAAAATCGTCGGTGCGACTTTGTCGATGCGGGTTGAGTCCGTCACGCGCCCTTGATCAACGGGCACATTAATGTCGACACGCGTCAGGACCACCTTTTCAGCAAGGTCCATATCATCGAGCGTTTTGAAACTCTTCATCGCCAGACCGCAGCTTATAGAAACTTCGCCATGTATAGAGCTGTGTCGCTCATACGTGTGGCAAAGCCCCATTCATTATCATACCAGCTCAACACCCGCACCAATGTGCCTTCGGTGACATTGGTGCCGTCTGCCGCAAAGGTTGAACTGTGGGGGTCATGATTAAAATCGGCTGAGACCAGCGGCGCTTCAGAATATCCAAGCACGCCATTCATCGGACCATCGGCGGCGGCTTTGATCGCGGCATTGACCTCTTCAACACTGGTGGCGCGTCCAGCATCGAAGACCAAGTCGATCATCGAGACATTTGGCGTCGGAACCCGCACAGCAGAGCCGTTCAGCTTGCCAGCAAGCTCGGGCAGAACCAGACCGACCGCTTTGGCGGCGCCGGTTGAGGTTGGGATCATCGAACTCGCCGCGGCGCGCGCCCGGTACAAGTCTTTGTGCATCCGGTCGAGCGTTGGCTGGTCACCCGTATAAGCGTGGACAGTCGTCATATAGCCGCGCTCAATGCCAACCGTGTCATTCAGGACTTTCGCGACGGGCGATAAGCAATTGGTCGTGCAAGAGGCGTTCGAGACGACGAGATCGTCAGCGCTCAGCTCCTCATGGTTGACGCCGTAAACGATGGTTTTGTCAGCGCCGCTGGCCGGCGCAGAGACCAGGACGCGTTTCGCGCCCGCTTCCAAATGCGCTGCGGCTTTTTCTTTGGCGGTGAAGATGCCGGTGCATTCGAACGCGATATCAACGCCCATATCTTTGTGCGGCAGTTCTGCTGGGTTGCGGATCGCCGTACACTTAAAGGCGCGGTCGCCGACCCGGATCAGATCGCCATCAACGCTGACCTCTTGGTTTAGCTTGCCATGAACCGTGTCATACTGGAGCAAGTGTGCATTGGTCTCGACCGGCCCGAGATCATTGATCGCGACGACTTCAATGTCCTTGCGGTCATGTTCGATGATAGAGCGAAGGACCAGACGACCGATACGGCCAAAGCCATTGATTGCGACGCGAAGAGCCATGGGAGAACCTTTTTTATGCAGATACTGATTTTCGACGCGTCTTTAGACGCAAGAATGGTGCCCGTCCAGCGCAGCGCAGGGCCGCAGCACATCTGATTACGCTGTCAGATGAAGCGGACATCTCATTTGAGGAGAATTCCTGAACTATCAGGTCTCTGTCAGCGCGAATCCCTTCCCCGACACGAATCGAATAATCGCATACAGCAAGAGCCCCACGGGCCCGAACAAAAATGCGCCGAGTAGACAGGGCACCGTGGTCAAATGCGAGATTTCTCGGCGCTGTGCATCCCTTGCGATCCAGGCGCCGACAAACAAGTCAAAGACCAGATAATGGGTCCAACCGACGAGCACGCCATTGGGATGATCAAACAGCGCCTGGACGCCGGTAAAGGAAAACCCTGCATCTGGATGCGACTGGCCGAAAAACATCCCCGCAATGAGCAGCGCCGCATAGACCGATCCCATCAAAACCGGCCAGACCATAGAATGGACCAGCGCTTTGGTGATCGGCGATTTGGGCAGAACCAATAATAGCGCCCAAGCGGGCACCACCATAGCGTTGATTAGTGTGAATCCGAGATCCCAGCTCATGTCTTATCCTGCTTTTTCTTGTCGTCCGGGTTCATCCAATCGGTGAATTGTTCCCAATCGATCCAGGTTTTTTTCTTGCGCCGTAATGTCTGCCAGAACCGTCGGCGCTCTGGGGTCGGCAGGGGCTGCAAATTCTCTAAAAAAGCCAATGCCACGGCTTTCCAGCTATAGGTTTCAGCATAGGTCCGGCACGTCGCCCGGTCGATGTCTAAACAGGCTTTGGCCCCCGCCGCGAGGTCGCCGCCAATCGGGGTAATCGTGCCAGCGTTTGAGCCCGGGATGACGTCTTTCGGTCCGGTCGCTTCATAAGCCGCAACTGGGGTCCCTGACGCCATCGCTTCTAAGACGACCAGCCCAAATGTGTCGGTCAGGCTGGGAAAGACAAAAACATCCGCGCAGGCATAATAGGCGGCAAGATCTTCGCCAAACCGCGCG
>JBCBYJ010000012.1:0-17426 GCA_039815905.1 Pseudomonadota bacterium
CGGCGTCTCAAATCGAATGACTGTTGCCGGTGCCTCTTTGGGATATTGTGCAGCGAGCCAGGTCTTTAGGGTCGTGATGCCGCCCTCATATCCTCGTGCTTGAATCTCTCTCAAGTATACCGTCGCAGGCAACCGACGCGGTGCCGCTTCGCCGATCCGCATCAATAGGTAATCCTTGTACGGATCCAGCTTCGAACCTCGCTGCGCCCGCGGTCGGTAAGCTGGCTCCAAATCTGGATCACGCAAATATTTGCGAACCGTCTTACGGCTCATCTTCAACTCTCGGGAAATCGCGCGGATGCTCATACCGCGCCGGTGCAATACCCGGATCTCCATTACTTCGTCTCCTGTTATCATGGGCTCCCCGAAATCAACTTCAGAGAGCGTAACAGGTGGGTCCCTTTTTAACTGGCAAACTGGGGGACTTTTACATCGGCGCTAACAAGGCCGACATCCTCGTTGAGGGCGGCGTCGACCGCCGACATTATGCGAGCGCGGCTAACATCACCCACCTTGCTGGTCAGATAGAGAGACAATCGTTCAGAAGCGTCATCCGCCTGGACATATCTCTCGGCTAAAACAACCCGGACGATACGAGGAAGGGATTCGTCAGGTGAACATTCTCCGATAGCCTCTTCTACCTCTCGCGCGGCCTCATGCGATCTTGCTTCTGCAATACGGATGTTCACCTCCAAGGAACCAGAGCGTGAAGACATTCCTGCCGCGATCACAACTGAGGTCCCGCAAAGCGCCTGAGTTTGGGGAATGCTCATTTCGATATTGGAATTGCCCAGCGGCCAGCTGTAATAGCTGCCTTCTCCCACATCGAAGTTTCGACGCGGCGCAACAAAAGCGGATAGTCGAGCTAGGTAACTTTTCGAAAACCGCCCCCACAAAATACAATTCTCGCATGCGCGGTTTTCTTCTGCGCCTGCTTTTTTACCGTGACTATTTGGTACGTCCACAACCGTTATTGAAATCAACGAAATGGTCAGGAACGCAAATGCGACAACGGAGGCTGCAAAAGCGCTCACGTTCAGCAACGAAAAGGAATTTCTGGTGAAACTGAACAACTCAATTGCTGCGACGGACACAGAATTTATCGACTTTGAAAATATGCTAATGGACAAGGCGCTAAAGCTTTTGTCCTGAGTGCCTTCGGCTGGGCTGGTGACTTCTGGCGCAAGATGGTCGATTGCCCGCTCGGAGGAATTGCGACTTTGTCGAGTTATCACGGACGCAGCAGCCGATAACCTTTGCGTCCATATTTCGCGTGACGTGCCGGATGTTTTGGCGGGGGTAGAATCGGTTTCATGAAGCTCGCGCGTGTTGTTGAACCAACCCAATAGCCAGGCGTTTGTCGAGTTGCCGCGTCCACGGTTGGAGACAGCATGGTTAGGCGCGATATCGTCCAGCTTTTCGTTGCCTATTTCGGGCTCCTCGGCGAAGTGGATATCTTTCCTTTCTTGAACTTCATGGCGTTGCTCGTTCGACGTGCTCGCGCTCGAGGCATTCGCTTCTGATCCGTAAAACAACAGCGCGCTGGGTGTGCTTCGAACCACGTATTTGCAGAGTTCTTTTAGATCGGCGGCTAGCTTTCGCACCCATGTTGCGCCGACTTTCAATGCGTCTACGAGGCTCAAGAAAGCCACAGAAAAATTAGTCAAGGGTCCGGTTTTAGACGGCGTTTTAGGTGGTCGTTTCTCTTTGGCTCGTCGGTTTCGAACCAGCCGAGCAGCGACCCCCATAGAAAGAAGGCAAAGCAGGATGGCGCAGACAACTACGACGCTTATCAAAACAACCGCCGCTTCTCGGGCTATTGGCACACTAAACTGCTCGACAAACGGCGGATCGCTCAGCGCGATCAGAGAAAAGAACGCACAACACGCTAGTGCAATCCAGATTTGCCTAGCACTCGGAAGATGCAGTCCACGAAACACTGACAAGAACGAGATTGCCTTCTCAACAACCATAGCCCATGCCCGTCGAATTCCGTTGCTGAGCAACACAAGCACGCCCAGGCGCAACTGGTTCAAGAAGATACCAGCGCCTCTGCCGGCTCGCCTGAAATGTTCGCTCGGGTCTTTCTCCTCGGGATACAGCATTTTGTGCGCCAACCGCCTTTTCGCAACTTAAGCGCACTATATGTGGTACTGGTCATAAAGAAGATCCATAGGCGCACATGATCTAATTTACGCTACGACAACTTCAAATTTTTGACGTGCTCATTTGGTCACAGTGTACAGACGGCAAGTATCATGTGCGGACGAACGTGCGTCCGATCCTAGAGTTAATCAGCGATTTCTAATGTCCGGTTTTAGGAAGAAGCTGCCAAGCGGCTAATGGCCGCTTCTGAGATAGCGGAACCAAACCACAAGTATCAAACTAGGATGACGTGAGAGTTAGGGGCCAAAGGATGTTGGGTGTCGACGCGTTAGAATTTAATTGCTGTCGAAAGACTGTCAGATTAAATTAGGAAGGTCGATACAGTTATGTGCGGTCAGAAATCGAACTTTCAATTTTGTGCTACAGAATGTGCTACTAATTGTGCTACAATTTTGCCTCAAAACTTTGTAAGACATTGTTAATTATAGATAAAAATCCAATATCTATGCATCTCGGCCGCACCAATCTTCGAAGGTCCGCAAAGCGGAATTTTTGATCCAGTGGATCAAAAATAATCGAAGATTGCCCCGGCAGGGGCCTGAAGAAGGTCCGCCAAGCAGAAGCTATGATCCAGTGGATCAAAAATAGTCGAAGATTGCCCCGGCAGGGGCCCAAAGAGGCGCCGCCAAACAGGCCCAGACTCAGGCGCGCGCAGCGACGGGGCCGCGCTTGGTTCGCGGCCAAAACTCGGCGCGTTTTTGCAGATCCGCGCATTGCTCTGAAGTGAGCGGGCGGGAGAAGTAAAAGCCCTGAATGCTGTCACAGCCTAAATCGACAACGGTCTCCAATTGCCAATCGCGTTCAACCCCTTCGACCAGCAAGTTGAGGCCGAGACTATTGGCAAGCCCGATAATCGATTTCATGATTTTCAGATTGGATTGTGTGCGCGCCGATTGGACAAAAGAGCGATCGATTTTGAGCGTGTTGATCGGCAAAGTCGACAAATATGCGAGCGAAGAATAGCCGGTGCCGAAATCATCCAGCGCAATCGAAATGCCAAGCGCGCGCAATTGATCACAGACGGTTTTCGCGGTCTCTTTATTGTCGATGATTTCGGTTTCTGTGATCTCAATCGTCAACTGATTAAAGGCGAGCTTTGACTCGGCAATCGCGGCGCTGACAAAGTCAACGAAGCCAGGGCTGGTCAGGGTCTTACCGGACACATTGACGGCCAATCGCTGCTCCGCCCAGAGCCAGGTTTCGGCCTCAGCAATGGCTTGCTTTAAGACGCAGCGATCTAAAGCGACGATCAAACCGGTGGCGTCTGCGATCGGAATGAATTCGCCGGGCGAGATCGCGCCAAAGTCTTGCGTCTGCCAGCGCGCCAGAGCTTCGAAGCCGGTAATGTCATTTTCGGTAATATTGAATTGCGGTTGAAACGCCGTCCCCACTTGCGACGTCTCAATTGCGCGCTTGAGCAGTTCAGTCAGGCGCGCTTCTCGGTTCTTCGCGGCGCCCAAATCTTCGGAAAAAATGCAGACCCGGAGATCTGTCGCCTTTTTCGCTTCGAACAGCGCGATATCGGCTTCCCGGTAGAGGTGTTTGAGCTCGCGGCTTGCCGCATTGGGGGACGAGACCCCGACCGAGATTTGCACCGGAATTGTGCCGATGGATAGGTCATAAGGCTGATCTGAGGTGGCGCGAAGCGCCTCTGCGAACGCCTCAGACGACACGCGCGCGGCGTCTGCAATCACGGCAAACTCGTCGCCGCCAACCCGGAAGATATCAGCGCCCTGCGGGGCAGCCGCTTGTAAACGCCGCGCAAGTTCGCTCAGCACTTCATCGCCAATCTCATGGCCGTAGCGATCATTGATGCTTTTGAACCGATCAAGATCAATCGCGGCGACGCGCTCCACGGGTTTCGGCGGGGCGGTCTCGGTGATTCGGGCATTAAACGCGCGGCGATTGTGCAGACCGGTCATCGCATCATTGAAGGCCAAAACGGCGATTTCATTCGTCTTGCGTTTCAACTTTTTGGCGGCGAGTTCTGTCGTATAGGCATAGGCGGTGGTCGACAGGCCAGAGCCGAGCGCGGCGAGCCCGCAGCCGATAATATTGTTCACCATGGCAGGCGGAGCATTTTGTTTGATCGAGACCCAAACCGCTAAGGCGACAAAGAACGCAAACAAGCCGATCGTATAGGTCAGGCACTCTCGCCAATTGACCATGAGGCCAAAATAGACCGGCGTCACCGCCAGAAAGATCAACGGCAAGAGCGTGGGCACCTCGTCGATCCACGCCGCCATACCGAGTCCGGCGAGAACGCTGACCATGAATATCAGACTGGCATCGCTGAGCCGTCGCGAGCGGCGCAGATATAGGAAGGATAGAGCCAAGCCCATACAGCCAATGAAGAGGCTGATCGCGACCGGAGAGGCCAGTGTACGCGCTTGCGTCGCGAGGATGAAAAAGATGCCCAATGGCACGGCCAGAGCGGTCCAGATGACCAAAGCCCGGGTGCGCGCGCGGGTTGCAGCGCTGGCTGTCGGCGACACTCTGGCAATCTTATCGGCAAGATCAAAAGCTGACCGGATCATTCGAGACATCGGCTCGGCATAAGCGAAGATACTGAAATCCTTGAGAAATAGTTCGCTCCAATTTCATGTAAATTCGACTTCCGGTAGAATTTCTGTCGCGCACCCTCCAGGCTTGCTTTGGATGTAGAGAGAAGGTTCAGCTCGCCAATGCCGTGGATATAAATCCCCCCGCCCACTTGGAAAATTCGACGCCGGGGCCTAAACCGTCCGGAACGACAAAAACGGCTTGGGGCTGGTCCTACAGGTCACAGATCATGGGCAAGTTTCGCCGGGTTCGGATCGAAACCTGTTCACCACAAAGAGGAAAACGCATGACCGCGATCGCGCATTTCATTGCCGGCGCTTCCTATGCCGGAAGTTCAGACCGCACCGCAGACATATTCGATCCCAATTCTGGCACTGTGCAAAAGCAAGTCGTGCTCGGCACGCCGGCAGACCTCAACCATGCGGTGGAGGTCGCAAAAGCGGCCTTCCCGATCTGGTCAGCCTATAATCCGCAGCGCCGCGCCCGCATCCTGTTCGAGTTTAAGCGCCTGGTTGAGCGCGATATGGACGAGTTGGCGGAACTTTTGTCCTCAGAACATGGCAAAGTCATTGCCGACTCGCGCGGCGATGTGCAGCGCGGGCTCGATGTGGTGGAGTTTGCGTGCGGCGTCCCGCATCTTCAAAAGGGCGACTATACGCAAGCGGCGGGGCCTGGGATTGATGTCTATTCCCTGCGCCAACCGCTTGGCGTTTGTGCGGGCATCACGCCGTTTAACTTCCCAGCCATGATCCCGTGTTGGATGTTCGCGGTGGCCATCGCGTGTGGCAATACGTTCATTTTGAAGCCGTCCGAAAAAGACCCGTCCGTGCCGTTGAAACTGTGCCAGCTCCTGATGGAAGCGGGGGCTCCTGAAGGCGTCTTGAACCTGGTCAATGGCGACAAGACGGTGGTCGATGCGATCCTCCAGCACCCAGACATTCATGCGGTGAGCTTTGTCGGATCCTCCGATATTGCCCATTACATTTATCAAGAGGGCGCCAAATACGCAAAGCGCGTGCAAGCCATGGGCGGGGCCAAAAACCATGGCATTATCTTGCCCGATGCCAACATGGAACAGGCGACGAAAGACATTGTCGGCGCCGCTTTCGGGTCGGCCGGAGAACGCTGTATGGCGCTCCCGGTGGTTGTGCCGGTCGGGCAAAAGACCGCAGATGAATTTGTCGAGCGCGTGGTCGATGCCGCCCAGCAGTTGAAAATCGGCGTCTCCACAGATCCTGAAGCGCAATATGGCCCGGTTGTAAGCGCCGCGCATAAGGCCAAAGTTGAAGACTATATTCAGCTCGCCGTGGAGGAAGGGTCGAGCTTGAAATTGGATGGGCGGGGGTTCTCGCTACAAGGCTTTGAAGACGGCTTCTTTTTAGGCCCGACGGTGCTTGATGACGTGAAGCCAGGCATGACAACCTATCATGAAGAGATTTTTGGCCCGGTGCTGCAAGTCGTGCGAGCGGACACATTGGACGAAGCCATCGCGCTGCCCTCGTCGCATCAATATGGCAATGGCGTCGCGATCTTTACCAGCAATGGCCATGCCGCGCGCGAGTTTGCTGACAAAGTGAATGTTGGCATGGTCGGCGTGAACGTGCCTATCCCCGTGCCGGTCAGCTATCATACGTTTGGCGGCTGGAAGCGTTCAGCCTTTGGTGACACCAATCAATATGGCACCGAAGGGGTTCGGTTCTGGACCAAGATTAAGACCATCACGCAACGCTGGCCTGTTGGAGATATTGGCGATCAAGGCTTTATCATCCCGACGATGAATTAAGCGGCCGAGATCAAACCCCCCCGGCCAACTTGCTCATACGATATAATTTTAGGAGCCCCGAATGAAAACGCGCGCCGCCGTCGCTTTTGAAGCGAAACAGCCTTTGGAAATCGTCGAACTCGACCTCGACGGCCCAAAACAAGGCGAGGTTCTGATCGAGATTATGGCGACCGGGATTTGCCATACCGATGCCTACACATTGGATGGGCTCGACAGTGAAGGCATTTTCCCGAGCATTCTCGGCCATGAAGGCGCTGGCATCGTGCGTGAAGTGGGTGCGGGCGTCACCAGTTTGAAGCCAGGCGATCACGTCATTCCGCTCTACACGCCAGAATGTCGCCAATGCAAAAGCTGCCTGTCGGGCAAGACCAATCTCTGCACCGCGATCCGCGCCACGCAAAGCAAAGGCGTCATGCCAGACGGCACTTCGCGCTTTTCGTATAAGGGTGAGACGATTTATCATTATATGGGCTGCTCTACGTTTTCGAACTTCACCGTTTTGCCGGAAATCGCGGTGGCAAAAATCCGCGAGGACGCGCCCTTTGATAAGACCTGCTATGTCGGCTGCGGGGTCACGACGGGCGTCGGCGCGGTGACCAATACGGCGAAAGTGCAGGCTGGCGATAATGTCGTCGTGTTCGGCCTAGGCGGGATTGGCTTGAATGTCATTCAAGGCGCCAAAATGGTCGGGGCAGACAAAATTGTTGGCGTCGATGTGAACCCGGCCAAACAGGAATGGGGCGAGAAATTTGGCATGACGCATTTCGTCAATCCGCGCGAAACTGAGGATGTCGTCGCCCATTTGGTTGAGCTGACCGATGGCGGCGCGGACTATTCGTTTGACTGCACGGGCAATACCGAGGTGATGCGCCAGGCGCTGGAATGTTGTCATCGCGGCTGGGGCACGAGCGTGATTATCGGCGTCGCTGAAGCGGGCAAAGAAATCGCCACGCGTCCGTTTCAATTGGTCACCGGTCGCAATTGGCGCGGCACCGCCTTTGGCGGCGCCAAAGGCCGCACCGATGTGCCGAAAATTGTCGATTGGTATATGCAAGGCAAGATCCAGATCGATCCCATGATCACGCATGTTATGCCCCTGGATAAGATCAATGACGCGTTCGATTTGATGCATGCCGGGACGAGCATTCGCTCCGTGGTGGTTTACTAAATGACGCTCAGCCTGGTCTCATCCTGGACCTCTTTCGGGGGCACGCTCAGCGTGCATGATCATCAGAGCGCGGTGACCGGATGTGCGATGCGCTTCGCCGTTTACACCCCACCGCAAGCGCAAGCCGGACCTGTGCCGGTTTTATGGTATCTGTCCGGCCTGACTTGCACCTGGGCAAATGTCATGGAGAAATCCGGGATCCAAAAATATGCCGCCGAGCACGGTCTGATCGTGGTCGCGCCGGATACCAGTCCGCGCGGCGAACAGGTTGCGGATGACGAGGCCTATGATCTTGGCCAAGGCGCTGGCTTCTATCTCACCGCGACAGAGGCGCCCTGGGCCGAGCATTTCAAAATGGATCAATACCTGACCGATGAATTAGCAGACTTGATCGCGACGAATTTCCCAGCGGACATGAGCGCGCAAGGCGTGACCGGACATTCGATGGGCGGTCATGGCGCGATCACGCTGCACCTGAAGAACCCGGATCTCTACCGGACTTGCTCGGCCTTCTCGCCGATTGTCTCGCCCGCGCGCGTCCCGTGGGGGCAAAAAGCGCTGACCGCGTATCTCGGCCCGCTTTCCGTCGCATGGGAGGCCTATGACGCCACCGAACTGGTCAAAGAACGCCAGAGCGAGACCGAGATCCTGATCGACCAAGGCGACGCCGATCCGTTTCTGAACGCGCAATTAGACCCGGCCGTGTTCTTGAAAGCGGCTCACGATCATGGACAAGCGGTCAGCCATCGCTTCCAGCCCGGCTATGATCATTCTTATTATTTTGTCGCCAGCTTTATCGGTGAACATGTGGCTTGGCATGCCGACAGACTCCGTTAAGGAGCGGTGGCAAATCGAGCCCATTCAAAGGCTCTGACTTTCAGACAAGGATCGACATGACCGCCATTGTCCTGTCCGGCAAAGACACCGCCGCTGAGCTGCGAGCTAAGATGACCGACATGGTCTCCGACCTGCCGGGGCAACCGACTTTGGCTGTGGTCTTGGTCGGCGACAATCCTGCCTCGCAAGTCTATGTCCGCAGCAAGATCAAGCAGACCGAAGCGTGCGGCATGCGCTCGATCCATGAAATGCTGCCCGCCAGCGCCTCTCAACAGGAAGTCGAAGCGGTGATTGAGCGCTTAAATGCGGACCCAGAGGTCGATGGCATTCTGCTGCAGCTGCCTTTGCCCAAGGGCCTCGACGAAGCGGCGGCGATCGAACGCATCGATCCCGACAAGGACGTCGACGGTTTGACCGAAGCCAGCGCCGGACGATTGGTGCTCGGCAAACAAGGCCTACGCCCCTGCACGCCAACCGGCTGCGTGATCCTCGCCAAGAAAGCCTTAGGCGATGATCTGTCTGGTCTAAACGTGATCGTGCTGGGGCGCTCGATCTTGGTGGGCAAACCGGCGGCGCTGCTCTTTTTGGCGGAGCATTGCACTGTGACGATCGCCCATTCGCGCACCAAAGACTTGGCCGATCTGTGCCGCACCGCCGATATTCTCGTGCCGGCGGTTGGGCGCCCTCAAATGGTCAAAGGCGATTGGGTCAAACCGGGCGCGTGTCTGATCGATGTTGGGATCAATCGCATTCCGGCGCCCGAGCGCGGCGCGGGCAAAACCCGTTTGGTGGGCGATGCCGATTATGACAGCTGCAAAGCCATTGCCGGTCATATCACCCCTGTGCCCGGCGGGGTTGGACCGATGACGATTGCTTGCCTCTTGCAAAATACGATCGTCGCGGCTTGCCGACGCCGCGGCTGGACCGTGCCGGCGGGGATTTAGCGCCGCAATAAACATTGCGATTGCCAGACGGTCCGCGTGTGCCATACTCAATCTAAATTGAATGTCAGGTTTGTGCGCGCACGAGAGAGGGACCACATGGCCAATCTAAAAACGAGTCTAAGCTATTTTACCAAATCCGGGTCGAGTGTGATTGCGCTCGTGCTGGCGGGTTGCGTGGCAACTGCAACCGCTGAAGACGTGGTGATCCTGCAACCGGGGGCGCCCGGCCAGCCGACCAAAACACTGACCGCGATCGAAGCCGCCTCAATTGCGGGGTCCACCTATACCGATGATGATGTCCGCTTCATGCAGGACATGATCCCGCATCATGCCCAAGCGGTCGAAATGGCGGCTTTGGTCGAGGATCGGACGAATACGGAAAGCGTGATCGCCGTCGCCGGGCGCATCGATGCCTCGCAAGCTGATGAGATTGCGTTCATGCAAGACTGGTTGAGTACGCGGGGCGAATCCTTGCCTGCGGCGGACAGTCACCAACACACCCACATGTCCCCTGAGAAAATGGGCATGGCGACGCCTGCGCAAATGGCGGATCTCGCGGCCGCCAATGGCGCTGCGTTTGATGAATTGTTCTTGACCCTCATGGTCACCCATCATGATGGCGCCGTGACCATGGTCGGAGACCTGCTTGAACAGCCTGGCTCGGCCTATGACCCGGTTCTGTTTGAGTTTGTGAATGATGTGGTCAATGACCAAACCGCTGAGATTGAGCGGATGAATGATTTGCTGGCCGGGCTGTCCCCGGACCCGCGAGGCGGTCTCGCCCCCGGCTTCCGAGATGCTGGCGAAGCGATTTCGAATATGACGCTGCTCACGGCTTTGCCGAAACCATCAGGCTTTTTCGACCCGGAAAATCCATCCAACTTACCGCCAATCGTCCCGCCAAAAGAAGATGAGGATGAGGACGCAGACGCCCGTTCCGGCGAGATGGATCATGCCGACCATGGCGATCATGAAGGTCACTCGGACATGGACATGGCTGAAGCGGACCCAGACGCAGACTCAGACGCCGCAGCGCGCGACGATGATGAGCAATCAGTCGAAGAAACCGAATGGGGCTCGCGTTCGCCGCTGCTGAGCTTCATGAACACAGACATGGCCTTTTCGGGCGACTTGCTGGTGGCCGGAAACTATCATGGCTTCAATGTCTATCGTCTCACCGATGAGGGCATGCCCGACCTAATCAGCTCTGTTGTCTGCCCAGGCGGTCAGGGCGATGTGTCGATTGTCGGCGACCTATTGATCATGTCAGTCGAGCAGACGCGTGGCCGGGTCGATTGCGGCCTAGAAGGCATTTCTGAAGATGTCAGCGAAGACCGGTTCCGCGGCTTGCGGATTTTTGACATTTCAGATCCGCGTCGGCCATCGCAAGTCGGACAAGTGCAAACCTGCCGCGGCTCGCACACCCATTCGGTCGTCTCCGGGCCGGATGCTGATGGCAAGATTGTGGTCTATAATTCCGGCACCTCCTCGATCCGCGAAGAAGACGAGCTGGACGGCTGTATCGGCGCCGTGGCCGGGGACGAGCGCACCGCGCTGTTCCGCATTGACGTGATTGAAATCCCAGTGGCTGATCCAGCCGCCGCGCGCATTGTCGACAGCCCGACCGTCTTCATGGACACGGAAACCGGGCGCATGGCGGGCCTCTGGCCAGGCGGCGATCATGGCGAAGATACCCAGCGCAGCAATCGCACCGATCACTGCCATGACATTACAGTCTTTCCAGACAAGAACATCGCGGCTGGCGCGTGCTCTGGCAATGGCGTCATTTTCGATATTTCCGATCCTTATAAGCCGGTCCGCATCGATGCGGTCTTGGATCAAAAATTTGCGTATTGGCACTCTGCCACGTTCAATAATGATGGCACCAAAGTTCTGTTCACGGATGAATGGGGCGGCGGGGTGCGTCCGCGCTGCCGCGCCTCTGATCCGAAGGATTGGGGCGCCAATGCGATTTACGATATTGTTGATGGCAAATTAGAGTTCCGCTCGTATTACAAGATCCCGGCGCCGCAAACCGAACAGGAAAACTGCGTCGCGCACAATGGCTCGGTGGTGCCGGTCCCAGGCCGCGATCTGTTTGTCCAAGCCTGGTATCAAGGCGGACTCAGCGTGATCGATTTCACCGACAGCGCCAACCCTCAAGAGATTGCCTATTTTGACCGTGGCCCGCTGCATGAAGAGCGTTTGATCTTGGGCGGCTATTGGTCGACATATTGGTACGAGGGTAAAATTTACGGCACGGAAATTGTGCGCGGATTGGACGTGCTTGAGTTGAATCCAAGCGGCTATATGAGCGCCCATGAGCTGGCCGCCGCGGGGCTCGCAGATCAAGGCGAAGTGTTTAACCCGCAGCAACAATTCGCCGTTTCCTGGCCCGAGGGTGAGCCCGTCATTGCGCGCGCTTATACCGACCAATTGGCCCGGTCTGGCGTGCTCGCTGCGGCGGAGATCGCCGCATTGACCGATATGATCGAAATCGCAGAAAGCTCGCTTGAGGCGGATCGCGGGGATCGCACCACGGCATCGGAATTGTCCCACTTCGCGTCTGGCTTGGATGCGTCGGGCCTGGCGCCCGCCGATGCCGCGCGCGTCACGGCACTCCAAGCGACCTTAGAGGCGATGTCGGAGCGGCTATAGTTTCAGCCGCCCTTGCGTCACCTCGCGCAGCGTCGCTGGTTTACCCCAGGGTCGTCTGATCGTATGTGAAAGACATTCTATTCGGAGGCTCGCAATGCGCACGCAAAAGGGTTGGATTGCTGTGTCGTTTGCCTCTTATCTGGCTGAGGTGGAGTAGGCGATGCCGTTTTCTGAAGAACAGGTCCTCATCACCGACATGGCGCAGGCGTTCGCTTATGAGCGCCTGCGACCGAACGCGGCGCGATGGGAAAAAGAAGCTCAGCTCGACCGCAATGTGCTTGAAGCGCTGGCCGAGCTCGGCTTTGCTGGCATTTACACCCAGCCCGAGCATGGCGGCTCTGGTCTTGGCCGTCTCGACGCGGCGCTGATTTTTGAGCAGCTCTCGAAAGGCTGTATCAGCCACGCCACGTTTCTCTCCATCCACAATATGGCAACTTGGATGATCGATCGCTTCGGCGATGCGGGCGTGCGCGAGAAATATGTGCCGGACTTGGCGTCAGGCAAAAAGATCGCCTCTTATTGTTTGACCGAGCCGGGGGCAGGCTCTGACGCGGCGAGTTTGAAAACAAGCGCCCGCAAACAAGGTGACACTTATGTTTTGAACGGGTCTAAAATGTTCATTTCCGGCGCTGGCTTTTCGGACATTTATGTCGTCATGGCGCGGACCTCCGATGAGGGCGCCGGTGGGATCTCGACCTTTGTGGTCGAGAAGGACATGCCGGGGCTCTCATTTGGCAAAAATGAAGACAAAATGGGCTGGCGCGCGCAACCCACGGCGATGGTCAATTTTGACGATTGTACGCTCCCGGCGGAAAACCGGGTCGGGCAAGAGGGCGATGGTTTTAAATATGCGATGGCGGGCCTTGATGGCGGGCGGCTAAACATTGCGGCCTGCTCTTTAGGCGGCGCGCAAGATGCGCTCGACCGAGCGTTGGACTATGCCAAAGAGCGTCAACAGTTCGGTCGAACCCTGACCGAGTTTCAAGCCATACAGTTCAAGCTCGCCGATATGGAGATCGAGCTGCAGGCGGCCCGCGCTTTGCTCTATGCCGCCGCCAATGCGCTAGATGCTCAAGCCGCTGACGCGACCAAATCCTGCGCCGCTGCGAAACGCTTTGTCACAGATGCCGCATTCAAAGTCGCCAATGACGCGCTGCAAGTGCATGGCGGCTACGGCTATTTAGCCGATTATGAAGTCGAGCGGATCGTGCGCGATTTGCGCGTCCATCAAATCCTTGAAGGCACCAATGAAATCATGCGCGTCATCGTCGCGCGCGAACTGTTAAAGCGCTAATCCGAACCGCGGTTTCAAGACAAAAACAGACCCTAAAGGAGGCAGCCCAATGCGAGAGATCGCTTTTATCGGCCTAGGCAATATGGGCTCAGGCATGTGCGCCAATCTGGTCAAGGCGGGCTATCATGTTCGCGCCTTTGATCTCAACCCGGACGCCATTGCCAAAGCCGTGGCGGATGGCGCGCAAGCGACGGCTTCGGTCGCCGATGCGGTCGCGGGTGCCGAGGCTGTCGTCACCATGTTGCCGGCCGGCAAGCACGTGCTGGAGGTCTATTTCAGCGAATCTGGGATCGCCCCGCACGCACCGGGTGGCGCGCTTTTCCTCGATTGCTCAACGATTGCTGTCGAAGATGCGCGCACCGCGTCCGCTCAGGCGACAGCGGCGGGCTATGACATGGTCGACGCCCCGGTTTCTGGCGGCGTTGCCGCCGCCGCCTCGGGCACGCTGACCTTCATGGTTGGCGGCGAGGCCTCGGCCTTTGCCCGCGCCAAACCGGTGCTTGAAGCGATGGGCAAGACGATTGTGCATGCCGGTGCAGCCGGAAACGGTCAGGTTGCCAAGATCGCCAATAATATGCTGCTCGGCATTTCTATGATCGCCACATGCGAAGCCTTTGCTTTGGCCGAGAAGCTGGGCTTGGATGCGCAAACGTTTTTTGACATCTCGTCAAAAGCCTCCGGCCAGAACTGGTCGATGACCTCTTACTGTCCCGCCCCAGGCCCAGTGCCAGCAGCGCCATCTAATCGCGATTATGAAGCCGGATTTGCCGTCGATATGATGCTGAAAGATCTTCGCCTCGCCCAAGGCGCAGCGCAAGCTGTGGCGGTGGACAGCCAATTTGGCGCGCGCGCCACCGAGATTTACGAGCAACTCTCAGCCGACGGGCTAGGGCACAAAGACTTCTCGGTCATCATGCGCAAACTGTCAGCGTCAAGCGACTAAGAGCGATCGATCGTGCCAGCGCGATACGCGGCAATACAGTCGGCGGCGTCGCGTTTGATATGACTGTCCGTCTCTAAGATCGACCGACCTTCGCCGGTAAAGCGACTGTCATCGCAGGTCTCGTCATCGGCATATTCGCCCGAATTATCGCCAAAATCGAGATACAGTGTGATCTCGCCTTGCTCATATAAAGCCCGGCAATCAGTGGCATCGCGCAGCACATGATTGCGTTGATAAGACCAATCATCACCGTCGGGTTCAAAGCGGGCATCATCGCAGGCGGCATCCTTGGCATATTCGCCGCTATCGTCGCCCCAATCGAGCGCGCTGGCGGCAACCTGTTCGGCCGCGGATGTGGCGGGCTCCTCTGGCGCAGCGCCGTCGGTTTCTTCGCGCACTTGCATCGCGATGGCGCGCGTCGTCATCAGGTTTAAGCGCAGATTTTCGAGCGTCTGGCCATGATCTATGATGACATAGCGCGACAGCATCATCTCCCCATTATCAAGAGCGGTGGCTTTAATCGCCGACCATCTTTGATTGATCTGATTGGCATCGGCGGCACTGAAACGGCCTTCTAGGACCAAAAAGAATTCAAGGCCGCTGCAATTGATTTGCGCGTCGTCGCAGGCTTTGCCTTGCACCCCGAACACCAGATCGTTTGCATCTTGGCCGACAAAGCCAATCCCGGTGCTGAGGTCATCCTGTACAGTAAAATCTGCCGATTCGATGATGTAACGCATCTCGGTCGTCGTCACTGAAGTGACGAGATCACGACTGCGATCCATCTCTTGTGCGTGCAAGTCTTGCGCCTGCGTGCCACAGGCAATGCCAAGTGCGATCAAACTGGCTGTGAGCCTCTTCATGGGCCAATCCCCTCTATTCCGTCCAGCCATAAGGCTAGGCAAATTCCGATCCTCGGTCACCCTTTCATGACATAAAGGCAAGGTCGGGGCAGGGCGCGGCGGCATGTTCAGATCATGAATGTCACCCGAATGCGCCACTCACGCTAGGTTGCAACCGGGTCTGTATTGCTGCACTCATGATGAAACCTATCATGATCCCTCGAGCAGCCGCGCTAGCCCTGGCGGCGCCTCTGCTCTTCGCTGCTCCGGCGCTTGCTGACTCTGGTAAGTCTAGCAAACGCGTCTCGGGCGGTATTACAGTGTCGACCGGAAATGGCGCACTGCAACTCAGCGTCAGCAATCGTGGCTATGGCTCGGTCGGCTACAGCACCAACCAGCGCTATTATGGTCACACTGACCGGTATCATCGCGCTGATCGCGGCGCGCGCCGCACAGCTGTGCAGGCGTGTCGCCGCGCCATTCGCCATGAAGCCGATTATCTTGGCTTCCGCGATGTCGATTTTGATGATGGACGTCATGTCGAACAGATCGGCCCGCGCGGCTTCCGCGTGACCTTTAATGAGGTCGAGTTTGAAACCCGCAGACGCGAGTATGAGCGGCCGGTGACCTGCATTGTCAGACAAGGCGATGTGGTCAAGCGGGTCGATGGCATCCCGGCGCCGCGCCGCCACGGTCATAATCAACGTCGCGGATATTATCGCTAGTCGAAGACACTTTGACTGATCAAGGACAGAACGGACTTTCCCATGGGAAGGTCCGTTTTGCCATGGCGAGTCCTTGCTCTTCACGCGCGGACCTTTAAAACGCCCGGACATCAAGACTGTTGGAGACCGAAAAAGATGCAGGACGTGATCGAAGCCCTAGAGGCCCGCCGAGACAAAGCACGTGCCGGGGGTGGCCAAGCCCGCATCGAACGCCAACACGCCAAAGGCAAACTGACAGCCCGCGAACGGGTCGCTTTGCTGCTCGATGATGGCAGTTTCGAAGAGACCGATATGTTTGTCGAGCATCGCAGCCACGATTTTGGCATGGAAGACCAGCGCATTCCCGGCGACGGCGTCGTCACGGGCCATGGCACCGTGAATGGCCGCCTGGTCTATGTGTTCTCTAAAGACTTCACCGTCTTTGGCGGGTCCTTGTCGCTCGCCCAGTCGGAAAAGATCGTCAAAGTCCAAACCGCTGCAATGAAAGTCGGCGCGCCGATCATCGGTATTTTCGACGCGGGCGGCGCACGCATCCAAGAAGGCGTCGACAGCCTCGCCGGTTATGCCGATATCTTCACGCAGAACGTGCTGGCATCTGGCGTCGTGCCGCAAATCTCTGTCATCATGGGGCCGTGCGCGGGCGGCGATGTGTACAGTCCGGCGCTGACCGATTTCATCTTCATGGTGAAAGACACCTCTTACATGTATGTGACCGGCCCGGATGTCGTCAAAACCGTGACCAATGAAGAAGTCACGCATGAAACGCTGGGCGGCGCCTCGGTCCATGCCGCCAAGTCTGGCGTCGTTGATGGCGCGTTTGAGAATGATATTGAAGCCTTGACGCAGATGCGCCGCTTGATCGATTTCCTGCCCGGCTCCAACCGCGAAGACCCGCCCATGCGGCCAAGCTTCGATACGATTGAGCGCCAGGATGATAGCTTAGACAGCCTGATCCCGGGCAATCCGAACCAGCCTTATGATATGAAAGAGCTGATCGAGAAAACTGTGGACGAAGCCGACTTCTTTGAGATCAGCCCAAATTTCGGCGCCAATATCATTTGCGGCTTCGGGCGGATTGAAGGCTCCACGGTTGGCTTGGTCGCCAATCAGCCCATGTCGCTGGCCGGTGTGCTCGACATTGACGCCTCGCGCAAAGCCGCCCGTTTTGTTCGCTTTTGCGATTGTTTCAACATACCGCTGGTCACCTTTGTTGACGTTCCAGGCTTCATGCCAGGCACCAAGCAGGAATATGGCGGCCTGATCAAACACGGCGCCAAATTGCTGTTTGCCTATGCCGAGGCGACGGTCCCGAAAGTCACTATCATCACCCGCAAAGCCTATGGCGGCGCGTATGATGTGATGAGTTCCAAACACTTGCGCGGTGACGTCAATTATGCCTGGCCCACCGCCGAGATCGCCGTCATGGGCGCCAAGGGTGCGGTCGAGATCATCTTCCGCAAAGACATTGGCGATGCGCAGGCGATTGCCGAACACACCAAGAATT
>JBCBYJ010000130.1:0-5678 GCA_039815905.1 Pseudomonadota bacterium
ATTTCGGGTATGGGCGCAAAGCTGTTCGGAAATTCGTGAAATGGCGGTCACCTAGGTTTCTGAAACGTCACGCGTTTTTTCTGGGAGATCTGGCAGGCTCTTCCTCGCCACACGTTGTGGCTTGTAATCAAGGAGCTATCCTATGACTCGATATTTAATCCTCGCCAGTTTCGCCGTTTGCGCATTAGGCGCGGCGGCCGACACAGACGTCGCCTTCCAAGTGGTTGACGCAAACGGGGACGGGTTCATCTCAGAAGGTGAGTTCGTCAGCTGGAAGACCGTGGAAGCCGAAATCTCGCCAGCGGACGCGCTGATCAAGTTCATCGAAGTCGATGCTGATGCGAGCGGTATGATTTCCGAAACGGAATTCACAGCGGCCATGTCAGATCAAACCTCTGACACAGACCCCTCCGACACCATGTAGCACGACGTGCTATTATACTCCCAGAATCTCAGGGCTCGCTTCGGCGGGCCCTCTTTTTGTAACGCAAGCGTTTGCTCCGTAAGCTCGCTTTCGCTATGCGAATAGCGTGGACGTTAATCGATTTGACCTCATTCGGCTGAGCCTCGCAGGTATAGTCCTGGTGTATCATGCGTTTGCGCTGAGTGCGGTCGATCCGTTTGCGCCAATAGAGCACAATCTGGCGCTGATGAGCGAGCTCGCCATTCAAGGCTTTTTCATCGTGTCCGGGGCCTTGGTCTATGGCTCTTATGAGCGCTCGCGAGATGTCATGGACTATGCCGGAAAGCGCATTCGCCGCCTTTATCCGGCCTATCTCGTGGTCATTTTGGTGCCGACCCTCATCGCGGTCTTGGGGGCGATCACGCTGCCAGAGGCGTGGGGCCAGGTGTTTCGCTATCTCGCCGCAAATCTTGTATTCTTGAACTTCCTGGAACCGAGTTTGCCGGGCCTATTCGAGGCCAATCGGACAGGCGCGGTGAACGGCGCCCTGTGGACGCTCAAAATTGAAGTCATGTTTTACCTTGCGGTGCCGGTTCTGGCCGCAGTCTTGTCGCGGCTCGGTCGGTATTGGGGGCTAGGAATTGCGCTGATGATCATCGGCGCTTTGGCTTGGCGCGAGGCGATGCTGACGCTGGATTTTGCCTATAGCGAACAGCTCGCGCGGCAATTGCCGGGGCAAATGATGTATTTTGCCATTGGCATGGCGCTGTGGCGGCTTTGGGACGTTGCGCGGACCCATGCGGTCACACTGTTCGGGATTGGTGTGGTCTGCTTGACGCTCTCCATCCTGGTGCCGACTTTGGAGACCTTGCGGGTGTTGGGCCTGGCGGGCGTGATCGCGGGCGTCGCGTTTGGGCCGGGTCCGAAGCTCAATGCGGCGGCTTGGGGGGATATCAGCTATGGCGTCTACATCACCCACTTTCCGATCGTGCAGGCGCTCGTTGCCGCCGGGGTTTACGCCGCACTCGGGTTCATCGGCGGGCTCGCTGTGACCGTGGTCTTAGTGTTTGGCAGCTCTTATCTGCTTTGGTGGCTGGTCGAGAAACCGGCTCTGCGCCGCGATAGCCATTATCGCAAAGTTTCAGACAAAGTGTCAGAGGCGGGCGTCTCAATCGACCCCCGGAATCGCGCCGACGGGCAGCCCCATACCTCGTAACACGCCGATCAGTGCGTCAACTGGATTGATCCCTGTCATCGATTCAATCTGCGATTGGAAGACAAACACGACGACGCCGAGCATGATCACATAGATCGCAAACTGCATCATCGATTTGAGCAAGAAGGCCCCTGCGCTGCCAGCGACCAGGCCAACGCCGCCCATGATCAAGGCGCCGGTAATCGGGGTCAGATCGCTGACCGTTTCGGCCTGGGTGTAGCCAATATACCCGCCAATGCCCGCGCCGATCAGTCCTGCAAGACTGCTCAATCGAATGCCTGATGCATATGCCATGTCCAATACCCCTTACGCTTTTATGCGGCCAACTTAGTCAGGAAGGCGATCTTGGGGCAAGCTAAATCATGCACCTGGCCTTGGGGCCAGTGTAAGGCCTGTTTTTTCGGGGATCACGCGCGCCGTATCCACCCTATGGGGGCAAAGAAATGTCTTCTAAAACCGGTATTTAGATGGAAAGGCGTGTGAATAGATTCGGCTGAGGTCTGGCAGCCTTTACAAAGCGCTATGACCAAAAAACCCAACCCAAGATCGTTTCGATGGACCCCAGAAACAGAAGCTCTGGCTGAGCTTATGGCCGCGATTGGGGCGTCCTATTTACAGATAGCGCGACATCTAAATTGCCGCGTCAGCACGGTGCGGCGGCAGCTTGGAAATGTTTCGGACTTGCCCGCTTACTCGCTTCAGCACGTATTGGCTTTGTATGATGCGTATGACACCGCCCGCAATATTACCGAGCTAATTTCGGCAGATGGCGGCTCCGCAGAGCAGGCGCGCTTGCGGGCCAGTCTCAGAGCGTCTCGAAGCCGCTTAGCGGGCACAGAACAATCAGAATTTGAGGACCGGGATGAGCAGCTCAGCGATGAACAGGTCTGCGCCGACTTGGAACGATTGGTGGGTCGACCAATTGGGATCAAGCTGTCTGATTGACCCAGACCTGGCGCATCGCTGTCGCAACGCGCCTTTCTTGCTGCAAGCTCGGCCAGCCCAACGTCCACCCCAGCACGATTGGCGCACCTGGCTATTCATGGGTGGGCGGGGCGCCGGCAAGACACGGGCTGGGGCGGAGTGGACCCGCTTTGCGGCGCTGTTCGGTCAGGCCGGACGGATTGCCTTGGTCGGGCCAACTTTGGGCGATGTGCGCGAAGTGATGGTGGACGGGCCATCTGGTTTGCGCTGGATTGAGCCCGACCATCGGCCTCGACCGGTTTATATTGCGGCGCGGCGGCGACTCGAATGGTCAAACGGCGCCAAGGCTTATGCATTTTCGGCAGAAGAGCCGGAGCGGTTACGTGGGCCGCAATTTCATGCCGCTTGGTGCGATGAAATCGGCGTTTGGGCAAAGGGGGAGGCGGTCTGGAACAATTTACAGCTCGGCCTCCGACTTGGGCATCGTCCGCGCTGCGTCGCGACGACCACGCCGCGTCCCGTCCCGCTGGTGCAGCGTCTGGTCAATAGCGATGCCGTTGTGACGCATGCGCGCACGCAGGACAATGCCCGCTATCTTGCGCCTGAATTCGTCGCTCAAATGCAGGCGATCTATGCGGGCACTCTTTTGGGGCGCCAAGAGCTCGATGGTGAGCTGATCGAGGATCTGGCAGGCGCGCTCTGGCAACGAAGCGACATTGCCCGCCAACGCGTGTACTCGCTGCCGGCCCGTTTTGATGACCTCGTCCTCGCGATGGACCCCCCAACGACCAGCCATTCGCGCTCTGATGCCTGTGGAATCATTGTCGCGGGACGCGCGGCGACAGCCGGGTTTGGCGAGCGCTGTTTCATTCTTGCTGATGCGACCGTGCAAGGCGCGAAACCAGCGGACTGGGCCAGCCGCGCTGTGGCGCTTGGCCGAGACTGCGGGGTGAGCCGTATCATTGCTGAAGCCAATCAAGGCGGCGAAATGGTGCGCACCGTCTTAGAGAGTGTGGGCTGCGATTTGCCGATCGTGCTAAAGCATGCGCGCCTGGGTAAGGCGGCGCGGGCGGCGCCGGTGGCGGCGCTCTATCAAAAAGGCCTGATCGCGCATGTCGGAGATCTGAGGGCGCTCGAGGATGAAATGTGCCGCTTCGGAGCAGACGGATTTGTCGGCTCTCCCGATCGCGTCGATGCCTTGGTTTGGGCGATCACGAGCTTGATGTTTGGCCGCGATGGCGCGCCGCGTATCCGCCAGCTTTAGCGCCCGGTCCGGAAGGCTTTGCGACCGAGATATTTGTTCTTTATGGGGACTGAGTCTGAGGCGGCTTGCGATGCCGGATCAGGACCTGCTTCTTGAATCTCGCTCAATGCGCCTCCGGCGAGGATCTGGCGGACATAAGCCAAAGCAGAACTGCCAGTATTTACCTCGATTTCTGGGGCGTTGCGGTCGAGCCGGCGCGCCAGTAATTTCACGTGGTGCGGGGTCAGGCTGTCCAAACTTTTTTCAAATGTGGCGGACCCGAGCGTGTCTTTCAGCGTCAGCAAGTCGTCGCGGGTCAAACCGCCCGCAATCAGCTGTTTGCGGGCGAGTTTGATGGCGGCACTGGAGAGGTCCGTATCTTTGACACGTGGAAACAGATCCTCATGGGCGAGGATCGCTTTCAGGGCCGCGCGTCCATCAGGAATGAGTGCCATTATCTATGCTGCCGCTGGTTTAGATTGCGCGGTGAGTCGCTTTTGCACTTCTTGGTATAGCATATTTACCGTGCTGAGCGCATCACCTGGCCATTTTTGCGCCAGGGTCGGATTTGCGCCAAGCTCAACTGGGTTGGCGGCATATTCGGGTTTTTGCGGGATCACGGTTTGGAAAATGTCATATTCACTATCTGGGTCGGCCGCGCCGTCCCGCATCGCTTCGAGGACGATGCTCTGATGCGCTGAGCCGTCAAACTTGGTCGGCAACACAACTGGACGGTTCGATAGACCGCGCTTCTTAAGGCTCTCAATAATATCGCCGGTGAACAAGTCGAGGCCAAGGGTCGACATGAAGTCTGGAATGGTTGGCACAATGATCAGATCAGAGGCTGATAAGGTCGCTTCTGTCATCGCCGAGATCCCTGGCGGACAGTCGCAAATGATCACGTCATAGCGTTTGCGCAGATCGGCCATGTCTTGGCGCAGGCGCAGGCCGACACGTCCTTCAATGGCGGTCATCGAATAGCCTTGCTCAGTGAGAATGTAGATCAGCTCACGTTCGGCGCGGCGCAGGCCTGGCGTGGCGGGAACCAAAGACAGGTCTAAAGGCTTGCCCATAAAGGTTACATCGCTGGCATGCGGCACAACGAATTTCGTCATGTGCGCAAAACACTCACCGAGAAAGTTTTCGCGCAGATAGTCAGACACATTGGTGTAATTATGGATTGCATCGTAAAGGCGCTCGTCGCCATTTTCGCCATAGATCAGAAGCGAAGCGTTGGCCTGGCTGTCGAGATCGACGACCAGCGTTTTGTAGCCTTCAGCCGCAAAGGCTTCAGCGAGTGAAACAGTTGTTGTGGTTTTGCCAACGCCACCTTTGGAATTGGCAATAGAAATGACACGTCCGAGCATCAAGCCCCCTATAATCTACCGCAGAATTGCGAAAAAAACCGGGGCGCTCTCCCGCAAAAGCGAGGATCCAGCGCGCCCAATCCCGATCAAATCACCTGAAAAGATTTAAGAAAGTGGTAACGAATTCGGCGGGGTCGAGACCCGTATAGTTTCACTAGCGTCGAGACCTGTAACGGACATCGGAGCGTCGTATGAAACTGCCCTGGGCAAAACCAGAAGAAAAAAGTTCAACTGCGCTGATTGCGTTAGCGCAATTGCCGGGGGCGGCATGGGGCAGCAATGAACCAGCGAGTTTAGTCCGCGATGGTTTTGCCGGAAATGCCGTCGTCTATCGCTGCGCTCGAATGATTGCTGAAGCGGCTGCATCGATCTCTTTTAAGTGCCAAGACGAGACGGTCGCGCGCTTGCTCGAAGAACCTTCGCCAGATGAAGCCGGACAGGCATTGTTTGAGCGGCTTTATACGGATTTGCAGATCACCCTCTAAGGTGACCGCTTCTGCCCAGGCATTTCCAGCGATCTGCAAA
>JBCBYJ010000131.1:0-5640 GCA_039815905.1 Pseudomonadota bacterium
TGCATAAAAAAGCCGCCCTCGTTTGGGGCGGCTTTCTTGTTGTCGTCTCTCACTCCAATAAGAAACGTAAGTCTAACCTTCGCCGCCCTCTTCGGTTGCGAACCCGCGAATGCGCAGCAAAGGTTCGATGGTTGGGTCTGAGCCTCGGAACAAGCGGTAAAGCTCGTCCGCAGGGCGCAGGCCGCCGCTTTCATACACCCACTTTTTGAGACGGGCAGCAAGCTCTGGATCATAAATATCGCCCGCCTCGCGGAAGGCCGTAAAGCCGTCAGCATCCAAAATCTCTGACCAGAGATAGGCATAATAACCCGAGCTATAACCACCAGCGAAGATGTGCGCGAAATATTGGCTGCGATAGCGCGGCTCGATTTCGTCAATCAGGCCATAGCCGGTCAGCACCTCTTGTTCAAAAGCGCGCGCATCGGTGATGGCGAGTGCTTCTTCATGGCTGAGCCGGTGCCAGGCCAGGTCGAGCAAGGAGGCGGCAATGAACTCGGTCGTGCGGAAGCCCTGATTATGGTTCGAAGCTTCGCGCATTTTCTCGATCAGCTCCAGCGGGATCGCCTCGCCGGTCTCATAATGCAGCGCGTATTCGGCCAGCATTTCCGGTGCGCCCGCCCAATGTTCCAGGATCTGGGCCGGGAATTCGGTATAATCGCGCGGGCCATCGACGCCAGAGAATTCAGAATATTTCATCTGGGTCAGCAGACCGTGCAGGCCGTGGCCGAATTCATGGAAGAAGGTCTCAACTTCTGAGAAATTCATCAGAGTCGGCGCATCGCCAGCGGGGGTGATCAGGTTGAGATTATTGGTAATGATCGGGCGAACCTCGTCCGCATCATCATAATTTGTCGACGACCGGAATGAGCTCATCCAGGCGCCGCCGCGTTTGCTGTCGCGCGCATACATGTCCATCATGAACAGGCCGAGATGCGCGCCGGTCTCTTTGTCTTTGACATCATAAGATGTGACGACCGGGTTCCAGCCTTCAATGTCGACATCTTCAAGCGTGATATTGAACAGACGCTCCGCCATTGTCCACGCGCCCTGGCGCACCGCGCTCAGCTCGAAATAGGGTTTCAGAGCGTTGCTATCAAAGGCGTATTTCTGCTCGCGGACTTTCTCGCTGTAATGCCACCAATCATGGCCAGCAAAGGTAAACTCATCACCGATCAGAGCTTGCATTTCGGCCCGCTCGGTCTTGGCTTGGGCGAGCCCCGGCGTCCAGACGCGGACCAGGAAGTCTTCGACGGTCTGCGGATTGCGCGCCATATTATATTCAAGAACGTAATCGGCATGGCTGGCATAACCGAGCAATTCGGCGCGTTCGGCGCGCAATTGCGCCAGCTTGATCGCGATTGGGCCATTATCGGTCTCGCCGGTCGTGGCGCGCAGGCGATAGCCATCAAACATTTGCGCCCGAAGATCGCGATTTTCCGACTGGGTCATGAAGGTCTCATAGACCGAGCGGTCTACGGTCAGGATCCATTCGTCCTCGCCGTCTTCTTTCAGCGCCGCTTTGAAGTCTTCGGACAGACCTGCCAGGTCCGCTTCGTCGGTGATTTCGAGTTTGAAGGCTTTGGTCGAGGCGAGCAGGTTTTGCGCAAATTGCGTGGTCAGCGCCGAGACCTCTTCATTGATCGCGGCGACTTTCTCTTTGACCTCTGGACTTTGGGTCGCGCCGGCGCGCTCAAAGCCTCTATAGGTCAGCTCGATCAGGCGCAGATCTTGCTCGTCCAAATCGAGATTTAAGGCCGCATCATTGACCGCGCTGACCCGCGCGAAAAGGGCTTCGTTGAAGTTGATCGAATTGCTGACCGCTGTCACTTTCGGCCAGATTTGCGTCTCTAAGCCTTGCAGCGTTTCGTTCGTGTCCGTGCCGGTAATGTTTGAGAAAGTCAGGGCGACTTTGCTGAGCGTGCTGCCAGCCCCGTCAAGCGCCGCGATCGTGTTTTCGAAGCTTGGCGCCTCAGGATTGTTGGCGATGGCGTCAATCTCGGCTTCAAGTTCGGCAATGCCGACTTCGATCGCGGGCAAATAGTCGGCGTCTTCAATCTCAGCAAAAGGCGGCACGCCATATGGGGTGTCCCATGTTTGGAGCAATGGATTTTCGGCAAGCGCGGCGTCATCAACGGTTTCCGTCTCGGCGGATATTTCGGGGCTTGTCGACTGCGTCGCATCACAACCCGCGAGACTAAAAGCGAGCGCGGCCGCGCTGGTGAAAAGGTAATTTTTTGCCGTCATAGGGTCACCTGTTAGAGAAGTTTTGCAGTGTTTAACCATTTTAAGGGCCAGACGCCTAGGGGGTATCTGTCACATCTGTAGCTGATGCAGCCGCGCCACAGTCGCATCGAATTGCGCCATGGTCTCGTTTAAAATGTCCGCAACCGGACGAACGCCCTTGATCCGGCCCGCCACTTGGCCGGTCAGTGCGATGCCAGCCTCTAAGTCGCCGCCAAAATAGACTTGCTGGGTGCCCGCGAACTCGCCGAAAATATTCTCAACGCCGTCTTGCTCGATACGGCTGGTGCGTTCGGTGCGAAGCGCCCGCAGCGCCGGGCCAGGACCGTCGCGATTGAGAAAGACCGTATCGGTTGCATCGGCGTCGACAATCGCTTGCTTCCAGTTTTGGTGCACCGGGCTCTCGGCGCTGGACAAGATGCGCGTGCCCATCAGGACACCTTCCGCCCCCAATGAGAACGCCGCCGCCATGCTCGCCCCGTCCATAATCCCGCCCGCCGCAACGACCGGCACGTTTACCGCCTCACAGACTTGCGGGATCAGCACCATCGACGCGACGTCTTTGGGATTCTTAAAGCCGCCGCCTTCGCCGCCTTCAACGATCAGGCCATCGACGCCCGCCTCGATGGCACCGAGCGCCGCTTTCAGGCTCGGCACGACATGAAAGACGGTCAGGCCCGCATCTTTCAATTGGCCGGTATATTTTTTCGGATTGCCCGCCGATGTGGTGACGAATTTGATGCCTTGATCGATGACGAATTGGACAATGTCCGGATCGCGGACAAAGGCCTGGGCGACATTGACGCCAAACGGCTTGTCCGTCAGATCCCGCATTTTCAGGATTTCGCCGCGCACCGCGTCCAGTTCGCCAGAGCTGGTTTCGATAATGCCCATGCCGCCCGCATTCGAGAAGGCTGAGGAGAGCGGCGCGCGCGCGATCCACCCCATCGCGGCTTGGACAATCGGTTTCTCGATCTCGAGCATCTCGGTGATACGGGTCTTTAGCGCCATAATGGGGTCAATCCTTTCGCGGCTTTGAGCAGACCTAGCGGGCCTCTCGCGGCGGAAGCGCAAGGCCTGTTCTGAGCGCCCTTGAGCGCCCGGCGTTTACGGCTCAGCGGGTTTGAAACAGCCTGCCGCGCTCAGTGATCAGGATGATTGAGAGCGAGGCGACCCCGAGCGCCACAAACCCCCACATGAAGGGGGCAACCGTGCCGTCAAACCGGCTCGCGACCAAATAGCCGATAAAGCTCGAAACCGTGGTCGAGGCGAAGCCATAAGCGGCGCTCGCTGTGCCAGCGATTTTGCCCTGCGGCTCCATGGCAAGCGCGGTGAAGTTCGCGCCGAGCATGCCAAAACACCCAAAGGTCAGGCAAAACAGCGGATAGAAGATCCAGAATTGCTCGCCAAACAGATACAGTGTCAGCACATTGATCGATGCGAGCGCCAAGAACAGCAATAAAACGGTATGACTGATCCGGCGCATGCCAAACCGCTCGACAATGCGTGAGTTAAAATAGTTCGCCACTGCGAGCGCCGCCGCAATGCCGGCAAACCAGAGTGCAAATGTGTGATGCTTTGCGAAGACATCGGTAAAAATTTGCTCCGATGCGGCCACAAACGCGAACAGCGCGCCAAAAATGACACCGCTGGCGCACATATAGCCAAACGTGATGCGCGTGGTGACGACTTGCCAATAGGCCCGGCCGGTCTGGCGCACACTGAGCGGCTGGCGCTGATCGGCCGACAGAGTTTCCGGCAGACGCAGATTGATCCAGGCCAGATTGGCCATTGCCGCGACACTTAAAAAGGCGAACGTCCATTGCCAGGGCGCGAACAGCATAATGCCTGCGCCAATCGTCGGGGCCAAAATCGGCACGACCATGAACACGGTCATGACCAGCGACATGATCCGCGCCATCGCCCGTCCCGCCAAGAGGTCGCGGACGATCGAAACCGCCATGACCCGGATGCCACTCGCAAAGATGCCTTGGACGAAGCGCGCCAAAAGCAGAGTCGTGAAAGACGTGGTCATAATGCAAGCGAGACCGGCAATCGCATAGCCGATCAAACACAGCGTCAGCAGGCCTTTACGGCCATAGCGATCGGTGATCGGCCCGAACACCAGTTGCGGCGCGCCAAACCCCGCAATGTAAGCAAAGATGACCAATTGCTGATCGTTCGGTTTTTGCAGACTGTAATGGTCGGAAATATTGCTCAGCGCTGGCAACATAATGTCGATCGCGAGCGCATTCAGCGCCATTAAGGACGCCACCATGATCACCAATTCCCATTGCGGCATGGGCAGCGCAGACGGCGGTGTAGGCTCAGACAGGGGCGGCGATATCGTGCTCACGGCGGGGGACCAATCATAGTTCGAGGCGCGGCTTGTGAACCTCTGCGCCGAGCGGTGCAAGATTTTTTTCGCGCCAAAATGGCTTTTGGGACAAAGATCCCACACACTTGGGTCTATGGATCGGTTTTGCCATCTCGGTGACACGTATCGGTGAGATCATTGCCTAGCGATGAGTTTTGTAGCAAATCGCCCGGCTCTGGCGCGTCCATCTGTTGCATGAGAGAACCCCAATATGACCCCACCTGATGGAAGATCCCCAGATGCCCCGCTTAAAAGTTACGGGCGGCGCTTGGGGCGGCCGCTCTCGGGGCGGCAAAAGCGGCTAATGGAGACGGTGCTGCCGCGTTTGCGCGCGCCGGACCGCGCGCCGGGCACGCTCGACCCAGCTGAATTGTTCCCGCACGCGGACCAAATTTGGCTTGAGATCGGGTTTGGCGGCGGCGAGCATGTCAGCGGCCAAGCCGCCCTCAATCCGGGCGTCGGCATCTTGGCGAGCGAGGTGTTCTTTGAAGGCATTGCGAAGCTGCTCGGGCAGATCCAAGAGGCGAATCTCGGCAATATTCGGGTTTGGCCTGAAGATGGCCGGGCGCTGGTCGAGAGTCTCGCCGATCAGTCCGTCGATCGCGCGTTCATCCTATTCCCGGATCCGTGGCCAAAAGCTCGGCACCAAAAACGACGGATCCTTCAGCCGGATTTCCTAGACGCCCTGGCCCGGGTCATGAAGCCAGGCGCTCGTTTGCGGTTCGCGACCGATGTTCGCTCTTATGCGGATGAGGCGCTGACGCGGTGCCTCGCCCATCCAGCATTTGTGTGGACCGCGCGCCAGGCAGATGATTGGCGGATCGCGCCGAAAGATCACATTCCAACCCGTTACCAAGACAAGCGCCTTGGCGACATTGACCCGGTTTACTTTGATTTTTTAAAAGAGGCATAGGCTTGGCTGCCGCCCACGCGCTTGGCTAAAGGTCCAGATCAGCGATCATATTAGAGGCGGGCACGCTCGCCAGGGCGCTCCCGTCACGCTCTGACGCGCTGATCTGGAC
>JBCBYJ010000132.1:0-5626 GCA_039815905.1 Pseudomonadota bacterium
TAAAATCGCACTCTACGAATCCGATCGAGAATGGCTCACAATTGTTCAGCGAGTCATAATTGACCAAGAAGCGATGCGCGGGCTCAAGCGTTTGACCGAAATTGTTCGGGAACTCAAAAATCGAGAAGGTGCCGCCGGGACGCAAGATACGATGCATCTCTTTGAGCACTTGCGGGATCACGTCAAGCGCGACTTCATGGAACAAGATATATGAGAAGACCGCATCAAAGCTGTTATCCTCATAGCCTGTGTCCTGGGCCAAAGCCTGCTGGAACGTCACCTCAATGTCGCGCTCAACCGCCAGCATGTGACCGTAGCGCAAAAGCGGAAGCCCAACATCCAATCCGATAATCTCGGCCTCTGGATTATACTCTTTCAGCTTCAATGTGGCCTGGCCAATGCTGCACCCCACATCCAGGACGCGCTTTAGCTCGCCCTCTGGCTTGGTCATCAAGCTCGCGAGTTCAGCATGCAGCTCGTCCTGATCATTGGTGCCTTCATAGAAGACCTTGGTGCCATAATGGAAAACCAGACCGCCCATCGGGTCGTCGGTATAGCCGCCTGGCTGCAAGTGAATCTCTTGGCGCGTATAGTCGGGCGGCGTGAAGTTCGCATCATAGATCAAACGCTCAGGCGCTTGCTTTTCGGCTTTCGCGAGCGCCGCTTGGTAGGCATCGGCATCGGCAAAGAAGGACTCGCGTGTGCGGCGCCACATCATCTCTTGCTGGGTGCGCACGCCGCGCTGCCAAGCGCGAGTCACTGGGGCTTCACGATAGGCCTGTTTGATCGCTTCAATGTCGTGCGACTTGCCTGCGGCTTCGTGCGCCTTGCCGCCCCATTCTGCGACTTTCGGGAAGAAGTCCTGGATCAGGACTTTGCGCATCGATTGCACCATCTCCAAATAGCTTTCATCGGCCAATTTGGTCGGGCGTGGAAGAATTCCGATATTACCGCGGCTCATGTCTGAGGTCTCCTTAAGGGTCGTCTTAGTCGGTGATGTCTCGAAGCGAGGGGTCATTCGGGCTGCCCGCTGCTTCTGAAGTTGGGCGGCGCAAGAAGCCCGAGAAAATGCGCGCCGCCAGCGCGTCGCGTTCCTCGGTGCGGGCGGCTAAGCTCGCCTCATCGGGCACATAGGTCTCGATCGCTTCAGTCACGTCTATGCCTTTTTCGGCGAGCACGGTTTCCAGCACAATTTGCCGGTCCCGCACGGTCCACACCGCTGCGGACAATTCCATGATCGAATCAAATAGATTGTCGATGGTCACGTCATCAAAATAGGCGCGCCCCGGACCATTGATTTCAAAACCGAGTTTCTCTGGGATTTCCATTTTTAAATCTCCGAATTTATGTCCGCCCTAAAGTGGCTTTGATCGGGGCGATCACGCGATCTCAACCTGGGCTGGATTATACTTAAAGATGCCAAGGCTGTCCTCATTCTTCACCGGCAGGTCTCTGAGGGTATAGGGATCCAGTTTGTGCAAACGCTCGCCACCGAGATTTGACTCGCGTTGAATGGTTTTGACCCGGTCGACGCGGGTTTTGTTGTAAAGCGCCAGTGCCGCTCTTGCATCGCCCGCCTCTTCAAAGCAACGGGCGAGGACGACGCCATCTTCGATTGAGCTCGAGGCGCCTTGACCGAACCAGGGCAGCATCGGATGCGCCGCATCGCCAAGCAGCGCGACATTATCATCCGTCAAACAGTCCAAAGGCGTGCGGGCAAACAAGCCCCAGCGATTCATTTTGCGCCCACGCGTCGCCTCAATCAAAGTCCGGGGCTTTTCGTGCCAACCTTCAAAATGCGCGATAAACTCTTCCGGATCGGCCTCAACCGCCCAGCCCTCTTCGACCCAATCTTCCGTCTGTGTGAACGCCACCAAATTGATGAGCTTTTGCTTGCGAATTGGATAGGTGACGCAGTTTTTGCCCGCATGGAGCCAGACATGAGAGGCTGGCTGCGCATACCACGCTGGCAATTCATTCGCCGGAATGAGCGCCCGCCACGCGACGTAATTCGTAAACTGAGGTTGATCATCGGAGAACAAAGCGCCCCGCACTTCCGACCGCAAGCCGTCGGCGCCAATCAAAATATCAGCGACCACCGTCTCGCCATTGTCAAACTGGAGCCCAAAGCCACCGGGCGCGCGTGATAGCTGCTTGAGCCGATAGCCGGTCTTGATGCAACCGGGCTGCTCTAACTCGACCCGGCGCACCAGTTCAGCGTGAAAATCGGCGCGGTGGATCTGATAATACGTCGCGTCATATTGCTCGACCGCATTGCGCCGATCGATGGCCACCAACTCTTCATGCGTGAGGCCATGACGGGTATATTGCCAAAGCGGCTTGTCTGACTCCGCTTCCATATAGTCCAGCATATCGAGATAGCCGAGCCCAAGCGACGCATTTGGAGAGATCGATAATCCTGCGCCAACCTCGCCCAATACCGGGGCCTGCTCATAGACTTCGACCTGACGGCCGGCGCGAACGAGCCCTAACGCCGCGCAGAGCCCGCCAATGCCCGCGCCAATTATGGTGACTGTTTCCTCGGTCATAATGAACTCAATAGTCTGCCCCGCCTCGCTCGAAGGGGTCCAGAAAAAAATGGTCGTTTGGCGGATATCCTCCAATCATCGCGGCCCGGACAGCATGGATGGACCTAGGTGGAGAAAAGGGCGAGGACAGAGAATGGATCAAACAGCCGCGCAAGCCAAACCATTTCAACAAGATAATGCCTATGCTTGGCTGGTTGTCGGAATTTTATGCGTTGTCAGCGTTGTGGGCTATATTGATCGCCAGGTTATCAATCTCTTGGTTGACCCGATCAAAGCGGACCTCAACATAAATGACACGCAGATCGGCCTGCTTCAGGGCTTTTCATTCGTCTTGCTCTACGCTGTCGCCGCCATCCCAGTGGCGTGGGTCGCCGATAATGGCAAACGTACGACGGTCATCACGGTTGGCATTATCTGCTGGTCCTTGGCGACCTTTTCGTGCGGCTTAGCGACGACATTCCTGTTAATGTTTTTAGCCCGAACAATGGTGGGTTTGGGCGAGGTGACCTTGGCGCCGTCCGGCTATTCCCTCCTCGGCGACTATTTCAGCAAAGAACGGGTCGGTTTGGCCATCAGCTTCTTGACCGGCGCGGGCTTCCTTGGCTCGGGCCTCGCTTACATTATTGGCGGCTATATTGTCGGCTGGCTAAGCCACCAAGACGTCTATACGCTGCCCGTGCTGGGCGATCTAAAGCCCTGGCAACTGGTCTTCATGGTGGTCTCTGTACCAGGCCTGCTTTTGGCGCTGGTCATGTTGCTTGTGAAAGAGCCCCCCCGCCAAAACTCGGGTCGAGACGACGCGGCGGCCGACGCGCGCAAATCCTTCGCCGACCTGTTCCGTTATATTCGCGCCAATGCGCGTCTGTTCGCGGGCGTGTTTTTTGGCTTTTCATTGATTGCCGCGGCCACGTTCGCTGTCATCAACTGGACCCCTGCCTTTCTCACGCGCCGATTTGGCATTCTCCCTGAAGACGCCGGACCCATCTTTGGCCTCGTGGTTCTGTTTTCCACCTGGCCCGGCATCATCTCAGGTGGGTTCATTGCCTCATTCTTGATGCGCCGCGGCGTGTTGAGCGCCAATCTGGTGGTGTCGATTGCCGCGGCTATCGCAGCCTTGGGTTTCGCTCTGCTGTTCCCGCTTATGGGCTCGGCGAATGCGTCGCTCATCCTGCTCGGGCCGACGCTCTTCTTTGCCGCCATGCCATTTGGATGCGGGACAGCAACCCTGCCAATCATCACGCCGAACCGGCTGCGCGCGCAAGTGGTCGCGGTCTATCTGTTAATCGCCAACCTGCTTGGCCTGACACTCGGACCGACGCTGGTGGGCGCGATTACGGATTTTGTGTTCCAAGACCCTACTCAGATCGGTCTCTCAATGGCGATTGCCGCACCCTTATTGTACGGTATAGGCGCGATTTTAGTCTGCTTTTCGGTCGCCCCCTATCGGGACGTGATTGCCAAACAACAGGCCTGATGTCCGCCTAATGATTAATTGCAAGGCGGGCCGGTCGCCCCGCCTCAAGGCTCGTATAAGACGCGCAGATTGCGCGCCGCAAATGAGGACAATAAAATTATGGCATTGACCGATATACCCGCCAGCGTTTCGACCTATTTGGACAAACACCACGCCCACTTCATTGATGGTGGTGAGGTGAACTCTTCAGGCGGCGAGACGATTAGCGTCGTCGACCCCTCAAGCGGACAGCCCGTCTCACAAATCGCCGATGCGACCCTTGATGACGTCAACGCCGCCGTCGCCTCAGCCCGCCACGCGTTTGAAAGTCATGCCTGGCAAAGCATGAAGCCCGCGCAACGGGCAGCGTTGCTGCATGCCTTTGCAGACCGGATCGAAGCCAATGCGGACCAACTCGCCATGCTGGAATCGATTGATGGTGGCAAACCGATCGCGCTTGCCAAACCCGTAGATGTCATGGCGACGGTTGGCGCGTTTCGCTACTATGCTGGCTGGGCCGACAAGATCAACGGCACGACCAATAATATCAGCATGGACGGGGAGCATCATGCGTTCACTTTGCGCGAGCCGGTTGGCGTCGCCGCCCTGATCGTGCCTTGGAACTATCCGCTGGTCATGGCCGGCATGAAACTCGCGCCGGCTTTGGCGGCGGGCTGCGCCTGTGTTCTGAAGCCTGCCGAAGACACCTCCCTCACCGCCCTTCGCCTCGGCGAGCTGGCCATTGAAGCCGGTTTCCCAGCTGGCATTGTCAATGTCTTGACCGGGCGCGGCGCGATTGCAGGCCAGGCCTTGGCCGAACATCCAGGCGTCGACAAAGTCGCCTTTACCGGCTCCACCGCGACTGGCAAACGCATTGTTCAAGCCGCCGCTGGCAATCTGAAAAAGGTGACGCTGGAGCTCGGCGGTAAATCGCCAAATATTATTTTCGGCGATGCGGATCTTGAAAAAGCTATCCCAGCCTCAGCCATGGGGATCTTCTTTAATACCGGCCAAGTCTGCACCGCCGCCTCACGGCTTTATGTGCACCGTTCGGTCTATGACCAAGTGGTCGACGGGATTGCTGGCGTCGCTGGCGGCCTGCAAGTCGGCCATAGCCGCGATTATGAAACCTTGATTGGTCCGCTGATCTCGGCCCGCCAATTGGAGCGCGTGTCCAGCTATATTGAGACCGGCAAGAAAGAAGGCGGCGAAGTGGTCTATGGCGGAAACCGGATCGGCGATGATGGTTTCTTTGTCAGCCCGACGGTCATTACCGGCGTTAAAAATGACATGACGATTGTCAAAGAAGAAATCTTCGGTCCGGTCTTAGTGGCGCAAGCCTTTGACGAGATGGAAGAGGTGATCGCGCTCGCCAATGATACCGAATATGGCCTGTCGTCTGCGGTTTGGACGAAGGATATCTCAACCGCCCACCAGGTCGCGCGGCGCTTGCGCACGGGACAGGTCGGCGTCAATCAAGCCGCAGTCGCCGATTGGAACCTGCCGATTGGCGGGTATAAGCAGTCCGGTTGGGGCCGCGAAAACGGCTATGATGGTCTTGCCAATTATCTCCAGACCAAAGCCGTTGCGATCGCACTGTGAGGCGAAGATGAGTCTCGTTAAT
>JBCBYJ010000133.1:0-5612 GCA_039815905.1 Pseudomonadota bacterium
TTTATTTGGATTGTCCGGATCGACGAACCGAACCGCATCGCCGAGGCGATAGAAACC
Organism: Pseudomonadota bacterium; assembly: GCA_039815905.1. GTDB lineage: Bacteria > Pseudomonadota > Alphaproteobacteria > Caulobacterales > Hyphomonadaceae > Henriciella. The sequence continues at coordinate 58 of JBCBYJ010000133.1, forward strand.
TTCCTCGTCAAACGCGGCTTTGGTTTTGTCTTCATTGCGATAATAGCCGGGGGTTACATTGACCCCTTTGACGCGCAGCTCTTGCTTGTCTCCGGCGGGCACCAGCTTAAAGACATTGCCCGGCAAAGGGAGCCCAATCAGACCCATTGTATCATTCGGCCAATGCACATTGCTGGCCGTGGGTGACGTCTCCGTCGCGCCATAACCTGCTGACAAAGAAATCCGATTGCCCGTGACCCGAACGGCGACGTTCTGAATGCGCTCATAAATGTCTTGGCCCATCGCTGCGCCGCCATAGGCCATCGAACAAATGCGCGCGAAAAAGGTCTGAGCCAGCGCTTCGTCCCGTTCAAACTCCGTCGCGAGCGCCGTCCAGGCCGCAGGAACCGTTGTGTGCTGCGTGGTCGAGATCTCTTTCATATTGCGGATCATTTCCGGCAAGCGAGCCGGGGTCGGCGCGCCCCAATCCAGATAAAGTGTGCCGCCCCAATCGGTCATATTATGCAAGATCGCATTGGCCCCATATGTGTGGCTCCAGGGCAAGAAATTGCACATGACTTGAACCTCGCCGGTCACCTCGGCGAGGCGCTCCTCATCCCAAGCAGACCGAATCATTTTGGCGTTTGCAGCGATCATCTCATGCGTATTGATCACCGCTTTAGGCTCACCGGTTGAGCCGGAGGTCAGCATGAATTTCGCAATACTGTCTGGCTGTATCCGATCATAGGCCTCGGCGACAGAGTTCCCACCGGGCGCGGCGAAGGCGTCCAGCTGCACATGGTTCACCCCATGCGGCGCGTGGCGCGAATATATGACCCGTCGATCACCGACCGCCATGCCGTCCAAACCGCGCTGATATTCAGCGCCGTCCTCGACATAAATATATTTCGGCTCAACCAAACCATCGACATAGTTCAAGCGCGCAAAGTCTTGGCTCAGCAGCGCGTATGCTGGCGTCACGGGCACGACCGGGCACCCGGCCAACATGGCACCATACATGACCAGCGCATGATCTATCGTATTGCGCGATAAGATCATCAGCGGGGCGGGGTCTCCCGCATTCAAAAAGCCTTGCGCCAGCGCCTGCACCTGCGACCAAGCCTGCGCATACGTGATCTTTTGCCAGCCCTCTCGACGGGAATCGACCGGATCGCGCTGCGCCAGCCAGGTCCGATCAGGGGCCCGTTCGGCCCAATGCTTGAGCGGCCATAGCATGTGCGGTGGGTAGGGTTTTAGCGGCTGTCCATTGCTGAGCAGCGTGGTGCCATCTGCGCGCCGATCAATGACGAGCTTTTGCGGGAGGTACGGAACCTCCCGAAACGGAATGTGTTGGGTGTCACTCATGGCCGACCTGCACCTTTTTGTCTTCAACCGCGTCGGGCTAAAAAACCACATGCATCGCAAGCCTCGTCAACCTTGTCGTCGGGGCGACAAGCGCGAGCGCTACGATTGTGATGTCAACTTGGTGTGAGCGTTGGTGATCGGTGTTTGATGAGACGTTAAGTGCACCGCCGATCCTGCACAGCTAGGTCCGATCTCAGACGAACCAGACAAGACACACCGGCTGAAGGACCCGCCCCATGAAACCTCATATTGTAATCGCATGTGCCGCCACCGCGCTGTTTGCGCAGCCCGCAACCGCCCAAGAAGATGAAGGCTTATACGTGGCCGGCTTTCTTGGCGCAGGCTTTCCAAGCGACATTGAATTGACCGGCGTGCAAACGCCTGACCCTGGCGTCCCCGGGGTCGCCGGTGCTCCGGCCCGGATCGAAAGTGAATTTGACAGCGACACAAGCTTCGGCATCGCGCTTGGTTATAAAACGCCCTGGCAGGTGTTTGGCCTGTTTCACCCACGCCTCGAACTTGAGGCTTCAACCCTTCAAACCGATGTTAGCGGCGGCAGTTTCAATGCCGGCACCCAGCCTTTTAGCGGCGACACGCGCATCGATTTTTTCCTCGTCAATAATTATAGCGACATTATCTGGACCGAGGATCAAACGCTGATTCCTTATGTTGGCGGCGGCCTCGGCATTGCCAATGTGGACGCCAATATCCTCTATGCAGGGGGCGGATCACCGACCCCGAATTTTGTCGCAACCGGAGAGGATTCCGGCCTGGCCAGCACGATTGCAGGCGGCCTAACCTGGCTCACTGGAGCGGACTGGGAAGTTTATGGCGAGGCCCGCTATTATCAAATTTACGATATTGAGTTGGAGCGCCGCTTCATTGCCAATGGGGCGGACCTTCTCAGTGCCAACGTGTCTGACGATTTCGATGGCAGCAGCCTGACGCTCGGCGTTCGCTACAAGTTTTAATGCCGCTTCAATTGAGACGACCCCTGCCCGCAATGTCTTCGTCTCATCCAGCCTGGCAGCATGTCCGCAAATGCTGTCAGGCTTTTTTGGACGCAGTGGATGACAGACCGTCCCGCGCGACTTACATCTGCGCGCATGGCGTCTCCCTTTGCATATCTCCCCCATCGCGCGATTTTGTCTCTGACGGGCCCGGACACGATCACTTTGCTGGAACGTTTGGTGACCCATGAGACCGCCAATTGGGCGCCGGGCATCACACGCTATGGCGCGCTGCTCACCCCGCAAGGCAAAGTCTTGGCAGATTACCTCGCCATTCGAACGTCAGACGGCGTTTTGATGGACGTCGCGACGTCTGAAATTGAGACCCTCGCCAAACGGCTCAAACTGTTCCGACTGCGCGCCGCCGTTGAGATAGAGATCTTGAGCGACGTGTTCGTCGTCGCAGGGCTCGAAGACGCGCCCGATGGCATTCGGCCGATTTCCGGCGCGGACCATGTCTATCTCGATCCGCGTTATGCCGGTGGACGCTTGCGTGGCCTGGCAACGAAAGAGAGCTGGGCCGCTTGGTATGGCTATCACCCGGCTGAATGGTCGCAGACTGTAGATGCCTATCATACCGACCGCATCGCCGCATGTGTGCCGGAACAAGGCTCCGACTTTGGTCCAGCTGAGCTGTTCCCCGCCGATATCAATATGGATCTTCTCGGCGGTGTCGCATTGAAGAAAGGCTGTTTTGTCGGTCAAGAAGTGGTCAGCCGCATGCATCGGCGTGGCAAGATCCGCAAACGCACCTTCCGGGTCGATCTGGCCGCTGGGGGAATGGCATCGGTGGGCGATGAGATCCTCGCCCCGACCCCAATCGGCGTCATTAGCAGCGCAGAAGGCCGCCACGCCTTGGCCCAGATTCGTGTCGATCGATGGCAAACCGCGCAACGCTCCGACGCGGCGGTCCTCCTGAATGACTCTGTCATCACAATTGTTGAACCGGACTGGCTTGCCGCCGAATTGACCCCTATGGACCGTGCATGACCGACCGTATCCCTTGCGCCTGGGCGCCGATAAATGACCCGCTGTATCGCGAGTATCACGATACTGAATGGGGCGTTCCGGAATATGATGCGCGGGCGCTTTGGGAAAAGCTTCAGCTGGACGGCATGCAGGCCGGGCTCGCCTGGATCACAATCTTGCGCAAGCGCCACACCCTGCGCGAGGAGTTTGATGGCTTCGATCCTGAAAAAATTGCCGGCTGGGATCAGACCCGCATCGACAAAGCGCTGACCAATCCGGGCATCATTCGCAGCCCGAAAAAAATTGCAGCCTGCATTGGCAATGCACAGGCCTTTTTAGACGCCCATGATCGTGGCGAAGATTTTGCTGAATGGTGCTGGAGCTTCGTCGATGGCAAGCCAATTATCAGTCATTATGAAGATTATCGCGACGGGCCAACCAAAACTGCGATTTCAGAAGCGTGCTCGAAAGCCTTAAAAAGACGCGGTCATAAATTTGTCGGTCCGACCATTGTCTATGCTTGGATGCAAGCCTGTGGCCTTTATAATGATCACGAAATAGGGTGTATTCGCCATCAACAAGTACAGGACCTCGCAAAATGAAATCGCTGCTTCTCCTTTCCGGTTTGATCTTGGCCGCCGGCTGTGTTTCGAATGCCGAGTTCGACCGCGATCAAGCCTATACGAAATGCGAATCAATCTCTGACAAATCGAGCCGGGATCGCTGCATTGCCGACGTCATCCGAGAGGCTGAACGCGAACGCGCGGGCGACAATCAGCGGCTCGCGCAAACCCATGAAGACGCGGAGCGCCGAGCGCTCGGGCGTGAGATTGCGGGCGCGTCGGAAGATTGATGCGTGCCGCTGTATCACTTGTCGCGCTGAGCGTCCTGGTTGCGGGCTGCGCGATTGGACAAGACATCTATGATCAGAGGCGCATTCAGGAATGCCGCGACCTGCCCACCCCGGACGAACGTCTAAGCTGTGAGCGCGACGTGCGCGATGCGGAAATGAACCGGTCCCGCGCGGAAAAGTGACTCTTAAGCTCGACGCCCGTAGGTGCGGGCATTAGAACCGTAACATATCGCAACATCCCGTTAGACAGAAAACGCAAGAGCTCAGCATGATCACGCCCGTTATATCGGCCACAGGACTGTGGACCCCCTCTGAGTCCGTTTCCAATCACGAATTGGTTGAGAGCTTCAATGCTTGGGCCGATAAATGGAATGCCGAACACGCTGCTGAAATCGCCGCTGGTGCGCTCGAAGCGAAAACCCATTCGAATGTCGAGTTCATCGAAAAGGCGTCCGGCATCAAATCGCGCTATGTCGTCAATAAATCTGGCATCGTCGACCCAAACATAATGCGCCCGGACATTCCAGAGCGCCCGAATGAGCAAATATCGGTGCTCGCTGAAATTGCCGTCAACGCTGCCAATCAGGCTTTAGAGAGCGCCGGACGCGACCCCAAAGAGGTTGACGCGGTCTTGTGCGCCGCTTCGAACATGCAGCGCGGCTATCCGGCCATGGCGGTTGAAATCCAAGACGCGCTTGGCATTGACGGCTTTGGCTTTGATATGAATGTGGCCTGCTCGTCGGCAACCTTTGGCATCCAGACCGGGGCCGATTTTGTCCGCTCTGGCAGCGCCAAGTCTGTGCTCATGGTCAATCCAGAAATCTGTTCGGGCCACTTGAATTTTACCGACAGAGACAGCCATTTTATTTTTGGTGACGTCGCCACTGCGGTGCTGATTGAGGCCGAAGAGATCGCGCCTGCTGCGCATTGGAAAATCTTGAGCACCCGCCTGAAAACACAATTCTCAAATAATATTCGCAACAATTTCGGATTCCTCAATCGCTGCGCACCGGATGGGATGGGCGCGACCGACAAATTGTTCGTGCAAGAGGGGCGTAAAGTGTTCAAAGAAGTTGTGCCCATGGTGGCCAAGATGATCATTGAAGAATTGGCCCAGCTCGATCTCGAAGCCCCGGCTTTGCGGCGGATGTGGTTGCACCAAGCGAACGTGAATATGAACCGATTGATCGCTTCAAAAGTCCTTGGCCGCGACGCCAGCGCTGAGGAAAGCCCGACTGTGCTCGACACCTATGCGAATACCAGCTCCGCTGGCTCCATTATCGCTTTCCACAAGCATCAAGACGATATGCAAGCCGGCGATAAAGGCCTGATCTGCTCGTTCGGCGCGGGCTATTCAGCCGGCACCGTGTTTGTCGAAA
>JBCBYJ010000134.1:0-5564 GCA_039815905.1 Pseudomonadota bacterium
GGTGGCGCTCTATGATGGCGCGACCTGGATGCTCGAGACATCAGCGCCCGTGACCACGCGAACCTCGATAAACTCGCCTTCATCCTGCCCGACATTTTGATAATGAAACTCGGTGATCTGTGCATCGGATGCAGGGGGCGGCGGCGGCGGAGGCGGCGGCGGAGACACGGGTGGACCAGAGTCGATCGGCGGCGTGGGCACGGTCTCCGCACCACCGCCGCCGCCACCACAAGCGCTCAGCAGGCTCCCAGCACATAGAAGCAAAAGCAGGTTTGCGAGCGTCGTTCGGCTCGGACCGGTTAGATGTCTCAAAGGGGGCGCTCCCAAATGATTTCAAATCACTTTGGGACAGCAGATCACCGCCGCTAAACGCCGTGTCCGCCTTTGCCCCCCCAATAGAAACGCATTTTCATGCAATCATGGACGGGCGCAAGATACAGCGCAAAAAATGAGACGCTCTGAAAAGACTATTTCAGCAACTCAAAGGATATGACGGGCCAGCCGGGCCGCGCACAGCCTTGTTATTCGATGGTTTCTTCAGCTTCCATGATGATCGCAGGTTCATCATTGGCGAGCACAGTCTTATTGCTCGTCGGTTCGGCCAGTGCCTTCGCGGCTTGCCAGTCTCCGATATTCACCCGCACCGCTGAGGCACGAGACACAGACGCACCTGGCCCGCGATCCGCGGTTGCAAAGACGTGGATATAATAGACACCATCGGTTTCAGCCGAATAGTTCAAAATCCAGCGATGCGAATGGCCATCGGCCATGTTGACCAGCTTTTCGCGGTCAATTCCAAAAACTGACAGGCCTGGATCGCTCGACGCACTGAGCCGGAGGTCGCCATCCGGATAGCCTTCATTCACCGTCAGGGTGACGCTGCCGGTTTGGCCCGCATCGATCACCGCAATCTCCTCATTTGAAAAGGTCACCGCTGCGCCCGGTTTGCGGGTCGTAATTGGAGACTGCAAAACCACTTTCTGGGCTGGTTTGGGGACTGGTGTGATCTCGGTCACCGCCTCTTGCGGCGCCCCGATGGCGGTTTCGGCACAGGCGCCGAATAGAAACGCCAGGGTCATTAGCGTAGACGCAAAAAGCGGTGTTCGAAGGGTCATGACGATCCTTTCCTCATCTAACTCACAGAGAAGCTGAAACAGCTATCGCCAGAACTGGTGGACTCCACATGATTGGCATCGAACAATTCGATGGCATAGGTCCCGGCATTCAATGTTCCGGTCCATGTCTCGCTGCCATCAACCGTCGACTCGGCCAATCGGTTCTGACCAAAAATATCGCGTGTGAACAGACGCCCAGTCTCCCAGATATAGAAGTCAGGATCGGTCGTGCCCATGGGTCCGGATACTTCAGTGGCGGTCATGGTGACGCTGCCAGAATTGTTCACGGTCACGCTGATAAACTCACGCACGCCATGCTTATTGGTGTCGCCATTGGTCGATGTTGAGCAAACCGTGGTCGCGCCGCCGCCTTGGGTGACGGTTTTATACAATGGCAAGATGCTCGCGATCCCACCCGTATTGGTCTCACCAATGCCGCGCGCGCCAGAACCGTTAATGTCTTCAGCGGTCAACATGGCGTCTAAAACACCGGTATTGACGCTCACTTCATTGCGCACCCGATTGGCAAAGGTGAACATGGTCGTGAAATCGACATTGTCGACATAAGATGGGTCGGTAAAGGCGGCATAGATGGGCGCAAAGCCGGCTGAGATCGTATCCGCCCCATCATCCGCGGAATCATAAATGTCATACAGAATCTGCTGGATCGAGGCCTCGTTGAACCAGCCCTCATTATTGATCGAGGTCGAGGGCACATTGGTGAGGTCATCTTCAACGCTGAACAAGACCAAGCCGCTGGCTTGCCGGACCCGGCCACTGTCGCGATAGATCGGGTCATCGAGCACCATGGCCGAAAACGCATTGCCCCAGCCCTCGCCAAAGGCGAGACGGGAGTCCAGTCGATTGGTCAGACTGTGCGACCCACCGGGCGAGTCTGATCGCGCCAATTGGTCTTCAAAATAATGCCCAAATTCGTGCACCACGACATGCGTATCATACTCGTCCGTATCATTGTTTTCATCGCCCAAGATCCGGATCGTCGGCACGCCATTGGTGCGGGTATAAGAGGAGGTCCCAATCTCGCCTTGGCTGACATCGCCATCCATAGGGACGTTGTTTACGCTCCAAAAAATCTGCAAGTCGGGGAATACGACATCTGCGTCAACGGCCGCAATCTCTGTCACCGCATCATAGATCCCATCCAGGATCGCGAACGGCGCGGCCGCGCGGGTGCTGGTATAGCCCGACCCGCCCCAGCCAGACCCAGCATTCAAATTGCGGGTTGAGTCTGCGGTTCCAGAATCGGTCAAGCTGCCGGTCAAGAGATAGATCGCATTGCTATTGGTATTGTCGACCACTTCAATGTCCCAGGTCGCGCCGGTGGATTGTTCCATTTGGCTGCGCACGCGGATCTGGACACTGATCGAGGCCGCCACAGAGACCGAATAGCCCCCGCTGGCATCGGTCACATCGGTGTCCAGCACCTGATTTCCGGAATCGACCGCTTCGACGACGACCCCGCGCGCTGGCTCTTGTGTGGTCGCATCATAATCTAGCCCCGTGAAATCAGACTGATGCGGCACCTTATCAAAGGTCACCTGACCGCTAATCGCGACATTTCCGGAAGGCGGCGGCGGCGGGGGTGGCGGAGGCGGAGGCGGAGGCGGTGGCGGAGGGGGCGGCGGCGGAGGTGGCGGCGGCGGCGAAAGACTTGAGCCTCCGCCCGCAGATGAACCGCTATCACTGCCGCCACCGCCGCCACATGCCGCGACCATGCCGCATGCCAAGACGACAGCCAGTGCGCTAGCGACGCCTCGCCGCGCAACAATCTTCGAATGTCCCAACGTACCCACTCCTGGAGCGCTCTTAACTCATATCCAACGAGCAAACACTCCACGCCTAATATCTGATTAAATCGAGCGGCTCGTCTTGGTGTTAAGCTGCGCCAATCTGTTAACGCTGACAAGGCGGCAGATCGGTCCCTCACAGAATTGTCACCCTAAAACAGCAGAAATCGAAAGGCGCAGAGAATACTCTCCGCGCCTTTCTCTCTCACCCGCGTTGCGTCCCGTGCCTGCGGGGAACTGGTGGGCTCTTAGCGATTAGAGCCAGAGCGATCTTTGACGGCTTCTTCTTCCGCGATGGCGCGGTCTTCGGCGTCGAACTCGATCTCAGCGGCGTCGCCTTTGCCATAGTCGCGCGCTTTTTTTGCCAAACGTTCTTGCGTAATTGCCAGAGAGCCAGAACTCACCGCCATTTGCTTTGAGCGATCGACCCCAACGGCGTCGGCATCACCAAAGCTCGCAAATTCAGCGCCGAGAAAGACCACTTCCCAACCGCGCGCTTCGGCTCGATCGAGCGCCGCTTTGGCGCCGGCCCGGGTCACTTCGCGAGACGAGTTTTCGTGGCCATCGGTCATGATCACAATCACGGCCTTTTCCGGATTATCGGCTTCGGCCAGGGTGATGGTGCGGTTAATGGCATCAAACAGAGGCGTCATGCCGCGCGGGCTGACATCATCATTGGTGACGGTCGCCCAAGCATCCGGGGTGACATCTTTGCGCAAGACGTCGAACTGAAAGCCTTCTTGATAATCAAACGCGGCGAGCGTGACTGTGGTCTCAAGATCATCGGCTTCGCCATCTTCGACTTTGCCGACGGCTTCAGCATAGGCGTTCACGGAGCCCAGCGCCTCGTCCCAAATGTCGGACATGGAGCCCGTTCGGTCGAGCAGGATGTAAGAAGAAACAGCATTCATAATCGGTGTATCCCCAATCGGTTGGAGGGTCGGTTCGGTTTTCGCATTGGCGCCAAGCGCAAGCGCAACGCTCGCGACCAGGCCGGCTATGGTTAGACGTGTTCGTTTCATGAGATGCGGCTCCCTGCACTGTTTCCGATGCCTGAGAGACTGGCGTCCAAAAATGGCACAGCCAGGTTCGCAAATGGGGCTATTTGCAGATCAATTGAGGCAAATATGACCGCGGCGTTCATGTTCGCGTTAACTAGGGCTTGCGCCTGCCAGCAGACCACGCCATACGCGCCGAAACCAAAATGATGACTCACACTGATTGATGGAGTTGACCGCATGTCCTCTGCCGCCTCTGCCCCTAAGAAAGTCGTACTGGCCTATTCTGGCGGGCTCGACACGTCGATTATCCTGAAATGGCTGCAGACCGAATTTGGCGCCGAAGTCATCACCTTCACTGCGGATCTCGGCCAGGGCGAAGAGATTGAGCCGGCCCGCGCCAAAGCCATCGCGGCTGGCGTGAAGCCAGAGCATGTCTTCATCGAGGATGTCCGCGAAGAATTTGTCCGCGACTTCGTCTTCCCTATGTTTCGCGCCAATGCGGTCTATGAGGGGGTCTATTTGCTCGGCACCTCGATCGCCCGGCCGCTCATCGCCAAACGCCAGATTGAGATTGCCGACATGATGGGCGCCGACGCGGTCTGTCATGGCGCCACCGGCAAAGGCAATGATCAGGTCCGGTTTGAGCTTGGCTATTACGGCCTCAACCCTGACATCAAAGTCATCGCGCCCTGGCGCGACTGGGACTTTAAATCGCGCACCGATTTGCTCGCATTTGCGGAAGACCAAGGCATTGAAATCGCCAAAGACAAACGCGGCGAAGCGCCCTTCTCGGTCGATGCCAACCTGCTCCACTCGTCATCAGAAGGCAAAGTGCTGGAGAACCCAGCGGAAGCCGCGCCTGAATTCGTGCACTTGCGCACAGTCGCGCCGGAAGATGCGCCGGACGCCCCTGAGATCATCACGATCGGTTTCGAAAAGGGCGACGCCTGCGCGATCAATGGCGAAGCGATGAGCCCAGCGACCATCCTGACCAAGCTCAACGAATATGGCCGCAAGCATGGCATTGGCCGGCTCGACCTTTTGGAAAACCGGTTTGTCGGTATGAAGTCGCGCGGTATTTATGAGACGCCCGGCGGCACCATTCTGCTGACCGCGCATCGCGGCATGGAGAGCATCACGCTCGACCGCGGCGCTGGCCATCTCAAAGATGAGCTCATGCCGCGCTATGCAGAGCTGATCTATAATGGCTTCTGGTGGAGCCCGGAGCGCGAAATGCTGCAGGCCGCGATCGACCATTCGCAGCGTTTCGTCTCCGGCGAAGTGAACGTGAAACTGTATAAAGGCGGCGTACATTTGGTTGGCCGCGACAGCCCTTACTCGCTCTACCGCGAAGACATTGTGACGTTTGAGGATGATCACGGCGCGTATGATCAGAAGGATGCTGAGGGCTTTATCAAGCTCAACGCTCTGCGCTTGCGGATCTTAGCCGGGCGGGATCGGAAGTTTGGGAAGAATGGGTGACTTTCACTTTGGGTTTCATCCCAATTATTAGATGATTATTGACATATGGCGCTCAATACTTAATATTTATTAATGCCTCAAATAGACGTGAGCGGCTCTTTCTCAGACGGCGAGACGGTAACCTATAAAATACTTTCTGAAGTGCCTCCGGGATGTCG
>JBCBYJ010000135.1:0-5541 GCA_039815905.1 Pseudomonadota bacterium
TGTCCGCGGCGCGTGCTTGGTTGCAACTGGCCAATTAATAGTCGGGACGTTCGCGAAAGGCTGCGAAGATCTCTGTGCCCTCATATTGCTCGGATGGACACAAATTGGTGGAGTCATCCGTCTCGGTTCGACAGGTAAATTGTTGGGCGCGAACTTCGAGCTCTGAGCACGGCACCGGATAGGCATCGAACATGCTCAGTTCGATCGTGGTTTGCGCGATGCCGCTTTCAGCCTCATTCACGAGACTGGCGCCAGACCCGGTCAGGTTCTGATCCACGACTTCATAATTGGCGTTGAACAGAATAAACGCTTCCTCTGTGCGCAGCGCATAGTGCACCTTCGGATTGCATTGCCCGGGTTCGATATCCGGGTTCGCTTCGAACCGCACCAATAGTGTGCCTTCTGGTAAATCCGCATACGGATCTGTCACCACGGGCTCAGGACTGCCGCAGGCTGCGATCACACTCAATCCTGCCAATACGGCGAGACTTTTTACACGCATCATCATCCCCCTCATGAATGGGTGGCTTAGCTTTCATTATAGCGATAGCCAACGCCGTACAGCGTTTCAATCGCGTCAAACTCTTTATCGCTTTCGCGGAACTTTTTCCGCAGCCGTTTAATGTGGCTGTCAATCGTCCGATCATCGACATAGATCTGGTCATCGTAAGCCGCATCCATGAGATTATCGCGCGACTTCACATAGCCCGGGCGCTGCGCCAGCGCCTGTAAGATCAGAAACTCAGTCACAGTCAGACGCACCGGGTGGCCATCCCAAGAGCAAGAATGGCGGTTAGGGTCCAAAGTCAGACGCCCGCGGACGATCGGTTTAACATCGCCCTCTTCAGGCGCTGAGTCGGCTGACCGAGACCGCCGCAACACCGCTTTGACGCGCTCCGAGAGCAGGCGGTTAGAGCAGGGTTTGCGGACAAAATCGTCGGCGCCAATATTAAAGCCGATGACTTCGTCAATCTCCTCATCTTTCGATGTCAGGAAAATCACCGGCAGTTCAGACGTTTGGCGCAACCTTTTGAGCAGCTCCATGCCATCCATTTTGGGCATTTTCACATCCAAAATAGCGAGGTCTGGGGGGCTGTCGGTGAGCGCGCCGAGCGCGGTTAGCCCGTCGTGATAGGTGCGCACCTGATAGCCTTCAGCTTCGAAGAACATTTTCATCGAGGCGATGATGTTTTCATCGTCATCTACAAGCGCAAGTGTCGTCATGGTCCAGCCCTTTGCTAACAAACCCGTCTTTAAGAGCAGGGTTAATTCTGGCGGCTGTTGAACCACGGTTCGAATGCCGCAGGAAGCCCCGGTTCTATCGAATATACACCCTTACCGATATTTTAGGCGCAGATTTGCGGGGATTGAGGCAATTTTGCGTTGTGTTTCAGCCCTCTGCGGGCCCTTAATCGACCGCAAGCCAACTTTATGCGAACGCTAAGCTGACATTGGGCGAGGTTTGCGCGACGGTTTTGGCGCTGCTTTGGCACCATAAGTGACGCACTGATGCTTGCCCGCATTCTTGGCTTGATAAAGGGCTTTGTCGGCCAAGCTCAGCACTTTACTCGGTGACGGCGCGTGCGTTGGATAGCGCGCATGGCCAATCGAGGCTGAACAGCGCAGCACGGTTTTGTCCCAGAGATATGGCCGGCTGATAATGTCGATCAGATATTCGGCATATTTGCGGATACTGCCGAGGGTGCCGTCAACATTTTCGAGCAGGATGACAAACTCATCGCCGCCGAGACGCACCAATAAGTCTTCCTCATCTGTGACCTCACGCAGGCGCTCTGACATAGCTCGGATCAAATAATCGCCGGCATTATGCCCGTGCGTGTCATTGACCGCTTTAAAGCCATCCAAGTCGATCAGCAGAATGTCAAAACTTTGACCTTCTTGCAGCTCGTCGAAACGCTGCTGCAAGCGAATCCGATTGCCAAGCCCCGACAAGGCGTCATGCGCGGCCAGATGTGATTGATATTCGACCAAATCTAAGAGTTGGCGATTCACTTTCTCGCTCTGGTGAACCATGGTCACAGCGGCGCCGCCGCAGCCTAAAATGGCCGTCAGTATGATGAACGAGGAGAGCAGCAGATCCGTACGCGGCTCAATCGCGAATTCTGGCAAATAATTGCCGGTATAAGCGAGGCCAGCGATGGCAACGACCACGACCAAGTTCAAGGTCGTGAAGACGATTGTGTCGCGGGCGCTGAGCAGGATCGCAGCGACCACGGGCAGCACGGGCAGAATGCCAATGTGATACCCCGTCACCCCGCCGGAAAAGCCAATCTCGGCCCACAGCAAGGCCGAAAAAGCCAGTAAAAGAATGCGAACAATCGATTGTGGTCGTTCACGCCAAAACGCGGCTTTCAGCCCCATTAGACAGAATACAACGCCAGCAAATCCGGTCGCAACATTGAGCCAGCCGGTTGTGCTGAGCCCCAGCTCACGCACTTGTAGAAAGGTGTAACCCGCGGTCATGATGAGCCCGAAAAAACTGACAAACACCATCCGTCGCCGCTGGATATCCTCCGTCGACAGAATAAAACTGCCATCGTCCCGAACGAGCTTCGTTTTCGGAGACATGGCGCCTAAGGTTACAAAGAAGCGTTTCAATACTTTCTTCCCATATTAAGGATACCCTTACACCCCAGGCGATAAATTTAGGTTAGGCAAAACGTGAAATTTTATCGATTTGCGCGGGGAATTTGTAAAACCACCATGCCTATAATACTTGACCATCTCACCCCCATCGCTTACGCGCCACGCCATGAAATCAAGACTGCATCACCCTCATACAAGCTGACGCGCCGTCGAGGCGCGAACACTTTCGGTGCGCCTCTTGTTTTCATCACTCAGACATTTGATTGATCCGAAACCAGGGTGGAAACACCAAAGTGGAAACCAGAGCGTTTGCTGATCCGGCCCGCATTAGGGGTCAGATCTGGACGAAACCGCTTCTGGCTTCAAATCCCGCCTCGGCATCGAAAGCTTCACACCCCAAGCGGCTTCGTTTATGCGGACCGCGACCCGATATAAAGGCCCGAAACAATGGGTAAGACAAAATCGCCAAAACCGATCGATCTGGCTCGAAAGCCCCGCGGGTTTCCGGACAAACGCGAAGCGCTCATCGCGGCTGAGCAAGACATGATCGAGAACATCACCGCTGTCTATCGCCGCTGGGGGTTTGAGGGCTTGGATACGGGCGCGTTTGAATATGCCGACGCGCTGGGTAAATTTTTGCCGGATCAGGATCGTCCGAATGCCGGCGTGTTCGCGCTGCAAGATGATGATGAGCAATGGATGAGCCTGCGCTATGATCTGACCGCGCCGCTGGCGCGCTTTGCGGCGGAGAACTGGCAGACCCTGCCCAAACCGTTCCGGCGCTACGCCGCGGGTTCGGTCTGGCGCAATGAAAAGCCGGGGCCGGGGCGGTTTCGTGAGTTTTTGCAATGTGACGCCGACACAGTTGGAGCAGCGGGGCCACATGCAGATGCTGAAATGATCGCTATGGCCGCAGAGGCGATGCGCGCCGCCGGAGCGGGAGCCGGCGAGTTTACGATCCGCGTGAACACGCGCCGGCTGCTAAATGCGGTGCTCGAAACCGTCGGCGCGCGCGGTGAAGCCATGCGCCTGACCATTCTGCGCGCGCTCGATAAGTTGGACAAATTCGGTGTTGCGGGCGTCGCAGATTTGCTCGGCCAAGGCCGCATGGACGAGAGCGGCGACTTTACCAAAGGGGCTGGCTTGGACGCGGACGCCGTGACCAAAGTCCTGGCTTTTGCAAGCGCCGGACGCGATACCCGCGCGCAAACGCTTGAAGCCTTGGGCGCGGCGGTTGGGACCGGCGAAGAGGCCACGCTCGGCCTGCAAGAACTTGATGCGATTACGCGCGCGCTAGAGGCCTTTGGCACGCCAGAAGCCGATGTCACATTTGACCCCTCCGTGGTGCGCGGACTTGAATATTATACCGGCCCTGTGTTCGAAGCAGACCTTCTCAAAGAGACTTTTGACGAGGATGGAACCGCCGTGCGCATTGGCTCTGTCGGCGGCGGCGGGCGGTATGATGACCTGGTCTCCCGCTTTACCTCTGATCGCATTCCAGCCACCGGCTTTTCGGTCGGCATCAGTCGGCTCGCGGCCGCCTTTTCGATCAGCGGCGCGATTGACGCGCTGAATGGACCGGTCGTGGTGTTGAACATGGACCGCGACAATCCCACCGAGGCGTTGAAGCTCGCCACCGAGCTTCGCCAAGCGGGGCTCCGCGCCGAAGCCTATATGGGCAGCTCGGGTATGCGCCCGCAGATGAAATATGCGGACCGCCGCAAAGCGCCAGCGGTGATTATGGTCGGCACCGATGAACTGGAAAAAGGCGTGGTCACAATCAAAGACCTCAAAGAGGGCGCGCGCCAAGCGGCTGCGATTGAAAGCAATCAGGAATATCGAGAGGCCAGACCCGGCCAGTTTGAAGCCCCGCGCGGCGAGATGATTGCGCGTATTAAAGAGATTTTGGAGACGGACGGATGAGCCGCGCGGACGCTGCTTTTGAAGAGATAGCCGTGCGCGGCGGAAGCCTCAGCCAGGTGCCGGTCGTCATCGAAGCCGCTGTGCCACTCGAGCTGTCTGGCGAAGTGGTGCGCAATCGGATCTGCACCTTCACCGATGAGCAGGGTCAGGAATGGGCGCTGCGCCCAGATTTGACCTTGCCGGTTGCCCAGGCTGAGATTGTCGCGCGCCAAACTGGCGCTCCCGAAGAGACCGTCCGCCGCTATCGTGGCCCGGTCTTTCGCTTGCCTGCGGTCATGGGTGAACCCGTCGAGTATGAGCAGATTGGGATTGAGCGCTTCGGCGCGGCGCGCGGGGTCGAGGAAGATGTCTGGCTGTTTGAAACCATCGCGGCTGGCTGCCGCGCCGCTGGCACTACGAGCGGTGCGGCACTGTTTGGCGACTTGTCGATTTTCCCGGCTTTTGTCGATGCGCTCGACATTCAAACGGATCTCGCCGCAGGCCTGAAACGTGCCTTCCGGCAAGAGGGCGGCGTGCGCGCTTTTATGGCCGGTCACAATCGGCAGCGCGGTGGCCTCTCTTCGCGCCTCAAAGGTATGGCGCAAACGGAAGTGGCGGCCTTTGTCGAAGACATTTTTGCAATGACCAGCGTGCGCCCCGTCGGCGAACGGTCGGCAGAAGAGATTGTCGAGCGGCTCTATCAACAAGCGCAAGCTGCGGAACTGACCCTATCGCAAGAGGCGTCTGCGCTGCTCGAGGCTGTCCTCGCCGTCGACGCCCCGATTGAAGAGGCGCCGATAAAATTGCGGGCGATTGCAGATCAAGCTGGCCTCAATGGCCTCGGCGAGACTTTGGACCGGTTCGAGCAGCGCATGCAGCGGCTATTGGCGGGCAGCGCCTCGACCTTTTTATCCGGCGCGCAATTTGCCACTCGGTTTGGTCGCCGCTTCACCTATTATGATGGCTTCGTGTTTGAGCTCATCGCAGACCACAGCGCGGCCGCGCGCAAGCGCCCATTTGCGTCCGGGGGGC
>JBCBYJ010000136.1:0-5449 GCA_039815905.1 Pseudomonadota bacterium
CCTTTGGCTGGCCTCAGCGCTGGCGAAGATTGATCGCGGGGCCCGCGCCACAGTCAATCGCCGCGCCGAAGCCAACCCGGCTATGGCACATATGTATATCATGAACCCGCTGGCGGGACGGCGCGGTGACAATTTGTTTTCCACCCACCCGGCGACGCAAAATCGGATCGAAGCCTTGCATCGCCTGGCCGCCGAAATGGGAGTCGAGCCTGACAGCGTGCAGCCCCGGCGCGCCGCTGGACCTTGGGGCTAGCCCGTCCAAGCTAGGCCGGGTCGCATGCGGGCAAACCGCCGGTTTCGCTTGACCGGCGCGATTGCCGCCCGCAAACAGCCGCGATCCGTTTCACCCGGCTCGTTTGGCAGCCGAATCGTTTGGCAGAAAGACCCCATCATCATGACTTTAGGATCTCTCCGATGAGTGGCGCGCATTCCCGTCTGGCCGCTGCGCAGCTTCTGATGACGGTGCTAGAAGAGCGCCGAACCCTGGATGAAGCGCTCAGCACGACGGCGACTTATGATGATCTAAATGGCTCAGATCGCGGCTTTGCTCGGGCCATGGCGAGCGCCGCTTTGCGCCACCTTGGCCGGATCGATGCCGGGCTCGCACCGTTCTTGGATCGGCCGATTGAAACCGCCCCGCCGCCATCCCGCGCCTTGTTGCGGATTGGCGCCGCGCAGGCTTGGATCTTAGAAACCCCGGATCATGCCGTCGTCGGTGAGACCGTCTCTGCGGCAAAACTCTGGCCCCGGGCCCAACGTGCCACCGGCTTCTTAAATGCGGTGCTGCGCAAAACCGTCGCCGATCGGTCGGCCTTTGAGGCCGCGCCGCTCGAGGCGATTTGGCCCGATTGGCTGCGCAGCGCAATCACACAAGCCCTCGGGGCGCAGGCGTGTCAGGCGCTCGCGGAAGCTCAAATCGAACCGCCCGAAACCTATTTGACGCCAAAGACGGGCGCGCCGGATGCGCTCGCGGCGCGCGTCAATGGCGAGACCGTCGGGGCCTATTCGGTGCGGGTTGAAACGCAAAAAATTGAAGCCCTTCCAGGCTATGAGGATGGCGATTGGTGGGTTCAGGACATTGCCGCGACCTTGCCCGCGCGCCTGCTCAACGCCCAGCCCGGCGAGCACGTGCTCGACATTTGCGCGGCGCCGGGCGGCAAGACGATGCAGCTTGCCGCAACCGGCGCGACGGTGACGGCGATTGATCGGTCAAAGCCGCGCTTGAAACGGCTCAAACAAAATCTCTGGCGCACCGGCTTTAAAGGCGCGGTGGACGTCATCCACGCCGAAGCAACGCGCTGGCAGCCTGACGCACAGGTCGACAAAATTTTGCTAGATGCGCCGTGCTCGGCGCTCGGCACATTGCGGCGACATCCAGAAGGCGCCTGGATCAAAACCGCAGAGGACGCAGCGCGCTTCTCGGACATTCAAACGCGGCTGTTAAACGCCGCCCTTCAGATGCTGAAGCCAGGCGGTGAGCTGATCTATTGCGTGTGTTCGCCTTTGCCGCATGAAGGCCCGGACATTATCGCACAAGCGCTGGCTGAGGGCGGTGTGTCGCGCGCCGCTATTGCAGCTTCGAACGTGCCTGGATTTGAAGCCGCAATCACCGATCTTGGCGACTTGGTAACCTTACCAAATGGTGTGTTCGGACATGACGCTTTTTTCATCTCGCGCCTGATGCGCGATTTGTGACGAAAATTCACTAAAATCAGGCGATTTTGCCTTGAAACCGCCCTCTCAGGTTCATGGAGAGTTCACATGAATTCGGGCAATTTCTGGCCAGTCTATCCCGTGCAAAAGGAGCACATAATCATGACGACTGTATTATCTGCCGTTCAGGCCCCGACCAAACTCTTCGCTGGCGCTGCCGCAGCGCTGACCCTCGCTGTTTCAGGGTGCCAAAGCAGCTATGGCGCAAACACCGTCAATTCCAGCGCTGTTGGCTATGCGATGACCGTGAAACCCGGCGTCGTCACCAGCATTCGCCCGGTCACGATCAAGCCCGACCGGTCGATCATTGGCACCGCGACAGGCGCGGTGCTTGGCGGTCTTGCTGGGTCTGAGCTTGGCGGCGGCGACAAAGCCCAAACCGCAGGCGCCATTGGCGGCGCGGTGCTCGGGGGTATCGCTGGCAATATGATCGGTACGGCCGCTGGCACCAAGCAAGGCATCGCGGTGACGGTTGAATTCCGAGACGGCAATGTCAAAGCGTTCGTCCAACCGGCGGATACCAATTTACAGCCCGGCCAGCCGGTGAACGTCGAGTTCCGATCAGATGGCGCATATGTTGTGCCGGTGCAGTACGCGGCAGGATATTAATCCGACCAAATACGATTCAACGTATGATCAGACTGTAACCTGACCGCCGTCAGCCTTGTGCTGGCGGCGGTTCCGTTTTAGGCGTTCTGCATGACGAATGTGCTGATTTCTCCATCGATTCTCTCCGCTGACTTTGCCGAATTGGGCGCTGAAATCCGGCGCATCGACGCGGCGGGCGCGGATATGATCCATGTCGATGTCATGGACGGACATTTCGTCCCGAATCTCACCTTTGGCCCGCCCGTGATTGAGAAATTGCGGCCGCATTCGAAAAAGCCGTTTGATGTGCATTTGATGATCGCCCCCGTCGATCCGTTCATCGAGGCCTTTGCCAAAGCCGGGGCCGACATCCTGACAGTGCATCCTGAAGCAGGCCCGCATCTGCACCGCACCCTGCAAGCCATCCGCGCCGCTGGGATGCGGCCGGGCGTCGCGCTCAATCCAGGCACGCCGGCCGAAGTGGTCGACCCGATCATTCAGGATATTGATCTCATTCTGGTCATGTCGGTCAATCCAGGCTTTGGCGGCCAGAGCTTTATTGAAAGCCAGCTCGCGAAAATCAAAGTCTTGCGGCAAAAAATCGATGCCAGTGGCCGTGACATCATTCTTGAAGTCGATGGCGGTCTTAATCCAGAGACCGCGCCGCGCGCCATTGCAGCAGGTGTGAATGCGATTGTTGCCGGGTCTGCCGTGTTTAAAGGTGGACAAGATGAGTATGCGTCTAATATTTCTGCCCTCCGCGCTGGGGCGACAATTTAAGGTCGGGACCCCTGCATGAGCGAAGCGAAGTCTTCCGAACCGCTCAAAGCTAAGCGCAGTGACGCGGAGGATGCCGCGATCTGGGATCGCTATGCCGGTCGGCCAGGCGAAGACGCAAAAGTCTCAACCGTTCACCGCTTGCGGATTGCTGGCAGCGCCCCGGAAGGCTTTGGCCTGCATATGCGCCATATTGTGCCCGCCGATGACTTGCGCGGCGAGATGCTGATGCGCGGCGTCTGGCGCATTGGCATGGACCGGCTCGAGCTGGAAGACGGCATTGCGCCCTGGAGTGTGGCGATGCCATCGCGCCATTATGCCAATCGCTTACATCGCTTTGACTGGCTGGCGGATCTCTTCACGCAAGGCGAAGTCGGCGCTGATCGCGCCCGCTATCTGGTCGATGACTGGATCGAGAATTTCGGGCGCTTTGACGGGTTTTCTTGGCGCACGGGCTGCGCCGGAGACCGCGTTTGGAATTGGCTGCGCTGCGGGGCCGCTTTGTTTGAACAAGGCGACACGGCTAAGTGTGAAAGCCGATTGGAGGCGTTAGGGCGCCAAGCCCGGCATGTCCTCGCTTTGGTCGATGCCGAATTAGAGCCACAGTCCCGGTGGCGCGGCTGCACGCTCGCGGTCGCCCACTCTATCTGCCTCGGACGCGGCAAGAATCTCGATGATGCGATCATGCGTTTGGAAAGCGAGTGCACGGCGCAATTCCTGCCCGATGGCGGACACGTCTCGCGCTCTCCCGCGCGCGCGCTGCGCTGCCTTGCAGACCTGATCACCATCCTTGACTTGCTGGAACGCTCTGATCGTCAAATCCCGGATTACATCACCCGTTGGACCACTTTGATGGGCGGCATGGTGGCCTTTTTCAAAGCCGGGGACGAAGCGCTTATGCCCTTCCATGACGGCGATGAGCGCTGGCCCGATGCGGTTAATGCAGTCCTCTCTCACATGGCCACGCCGCCGCGCCAATTCTCGGTCGCGCCAAAGTCTGGCTTTCACAAGCTGCACAAAGGGCAAACCGTCTTGGTCCTGGATGCCGGCGCCGCGCCCGAGCGTCCATTTGGCGACAAAGCTCATTCGGGCGCCCTGGGCTTTGAGCTGCATGATGGATCGGCGCGTCTGGTCACCTCATGCGCGTGCAGTCCGGAGATCGATATTGCGTTCCGCGCCGCCGTCCGCCGCACCGGCGCGCACTCGACACTGATCTTAAATGACGCGGATTCCTCGCGGTTTTTGACCAATGAAGATACGCGCTTGCATTATCCCGATGGGCCAGACGGTATTTCGGCCAAGCGCCTTGAAGAGGATGACGAGATCTGGCTCGACGCGCAGCATGGCGGCTATAAGCTCAATTATGGGCTATTGCACCGCCGCCGTCTCTTCATGGCGGGCGATGGCAGTCGATTGACGGGCGAAGATTCGCTCGCCCGCCCGGTCTCTGCTGGGCAAACTGAAGACCATGCGCCCATTCCTTATGCACTGAGATTCCATTTGCACCCAACTGTGACCGCGGTCATGGCCGGAGACTCCATCTTACTGCATAGCGATCTTGGTGCGCGATGGCGTTTTAAGACAAGCCACGCTAAAGCTAGATTGGAAGAGACGATCTATTTGGGAAGAGGGATCATCGAACGCAGCGAGCAAATCGTGCTGACTGGTCAGGCCCATCCCGACAGTGATGGCTCGACCCCACCGAACTGTATTCGTTGGGCCTTTTTGAAGGTGCGCGCGGAATGAGGGCGCAATTCGAAGCCAAACGCGCCATGGCCCTGACGCTGGGGTTTGATGCGGTCTCTGCCTTCATCTCTATGGCCATCGCGGTCTATTGGCGTTGGTCGACCACAGCCGGTGCCCCGCAAAATGCATACACGTCTGCGCTGATCGCGGCCGTGGCATTTGCCGTCGCGGCGGTGATCGGCTTTTTAATCATGCGCGTGCAGCGCCAGGTCTGGCGCCATTCAGGCTGGCCGGATGCGATTCGGATCCTGCAAGGGGTGGCGTTGACGGCGCTGATTTTCTTGCCGCTCATGTTTCTCTGGAACCGTTTGGTTGGCTTCCCGCGCTCCAGTCTACCCGCAGCGCTGCTGATTTGGATCTGCTTGCTATTTGTCGGACGGATGTTTGCCTTGGCGCGCTCGACCCGCCGACCGTTTCAGATCTTTCGCGGCATTCGCAAAGACGCGCCCGCTGCAATCCTGGTCGCCAATGCCAGTGAGGCGGCTGATGTTTTGCGCGATCTACAAGCGACCCGGGGCGGCGCGCCGGTTCGGGTGCTGGGTCTGATCGAACTGGACGGCGCAGAGCCAGGCCGCGCGATTCGCGGGGTGACCGTATTGGGCGGGCTCGATCAAATGCCAAAAAT
>JBCBYJ010000137.1:0-5445 GCA_039815905.1 Pseudomonadota bacterium
ACGGATTTGCAGATCGCTGGAAATGCCTGGGCAGAAGCGGTCACCTTAGAGGGTGATCTGCATCCACGCGGCCTATTCGGTCTGCGCCCGGACTGTGTGAAAATTCGCCAGGATGATCGCGGTCGACTGCAAGGATATGCGGTCCGCCTGCATCGCGGTGAACGGGTGATCGCGCGCGCCAATGATGGTTGGCTGCCTGTCTTTCACTTGCGTCTCTATCATCCCGGCGACAGCCGATATGGTTTGTCTCCGCTCAGCGCCGCGCGAAAAGCTTTGGACATCCACAATAGCTCGGCGGGTTGGGCGAAATCATTGATCGACAATGCGGCCCGCCCGTCAGGCGCTTTGATGTACGGTAAAGATGGCGCCAGGCTGACCGATGAGCAATTTGAGCGGCTGAAAACACAGCTTGTGCAAGAACATTCAGGCGCCGCCAATGCCGGTCGACCGCTTCTATTAGAAGGCGGCTTGGACTGGAAACCGATGAGCTTATCCCCGGCTGAGATGGACTTTAGCGAAACCCGGCACGCTGCCGCGCGTGAAATTGCGCTGGCTTTTGGGGTGCCGCCAATGCTGCTCGGCATTCCGGGGGACAATACTTATGCGACGTATAAAGAGGCGCACCTGGCATTTTGGCGATTGACCGTTTTGCCGCTCGTGCAGAAGGCGGCCAATGCATTGACGGTCTGGCTGCGGGGGCGGTTCGATGAGGTCTGTATCGTCCCAGATTTGGAACACGTTCCAGCCTTTGCCACAGAGCGCGATGCGGTTTGGGCCCGGATTTCGTCCGCTGACTTTCTCAGTTCGGAAGAGAAACGCGCCATGCTGGGTCTGGAGACATGAAGATGATTGAAAAGAAGCTCAGCTTTGCCTTCTTGTTCGCTCTGATGATCCAATCAGGCGGCGTCTTTTTATGGGCCGGCGCGACGACGGAGCGCATTTCAGACTTAGAGACGCGCGTCGAAGAAGGCCGCCCTGTGATTGAGCGTTTGGCCCGCGTCGAAGCGCAATTGGAATTGGTGCTCATCCAGCTCGACCGGATTGAGCAGAAAGTGGAGCCGTTATGAGCGCGCCAATGCGAGCCGCCGCGCGTCACGCGGTGTCGCGCCGACCAGGCCCAATCCTGATTGAGGGCTATGCCTCTGTGTTCGGGGTTGAGGATCGGTCCGGCGACATTGTCCGGGCGGGCGCATTTGCGCGCAGCCTGCGCGAGCGATCGATACCAATGCTGCTGCAGCACAAGTCCGGCGCGATTGCCGGGATGTGGACGCGGGTGGTGGAAAATGGGCACGGGCTACTGGTGCGCGGCATGATTGAGTCTGAACGCGCCGTGCAGCTCGCGCGGAGCGGTCTTGACGGTCTTTCGATCGGCTTTCGACCGCGGGTGTGGACGCATCGCCGCGATGGCGGACGGGTCCTGGCGCAAGTTGAATTGGTCGAAATCTCGCTGGTCGCAGAACCGATGCTACCGGCGGCGAGGTTCGAACGCGTTTGAAGTTTAGAGATCCAAAAGGAGTGGTGATGAGCAAGGAAACCAAAGCGATGACTCGCGCAGATAAGACCATTGTCGCAGAGATGATGGCAACATTTGAGGCGTATAAACAAACCAATGATGCGCGCCTAAATGAAATCGAAGCGAAGGGGTCTGCTGACACCCTTCTCGAAGATCAGCTGGCGCGTCTCGACAAGCGAATTGATTCGCTCAGCCTGAAAGCCGCGGCGCCCGAAACCGGCGGCTCTGCGGTGCCGACTGGATCGCAAGATACCGCCTGGTCTCGCTATATGCGGCGCGGCGATGAAAGCGGTTTGGGTCAGATGGACACCAAAGCCTTTCGCGCCTCGACAGATGACCAAGGCGGCTATGTCGCCCCGCCAGAGCTCGACCGGATGATCGAAGCGCGGTTGCTGAACTCGTCGCCCATGCGGCAAATCGCGACTGTGCGCCAAAGCTCAGCCGGGGTTTATCGTAAGCCAGTTTCGCTTGGCATTGGCGCGCGCTGGGCCTCGGAAACGACCAGTCGAACAGAGACGACCACTTCGGGCCTTTCGCTATTAGAATTCCCGGCCGGTGATCTTTACTGCATGCCGGCAGCTTCGCAGACCATCCTCGATGACGCTTATGTCGATGTCGATCAATGGCTCGCCGATGAAGTGGACGCGGTGTTTAGCTTGCAAGAAAGCATCACCTTCGTGACCGGCGATGGCTCGAGCAAACCCAAGGGGTTCCTTGACTATTCCATCGTTGCTGAAAGCGCCATGACCTGGGGCAAGATTGGCTCTATTGCAGGTGACTTTTCGGCTGCAAATCCCGGCGATCAGCTGATTGATCTCATCCATACGCCGCAAGCGCAGTTTCGCAGCAATGGGCGCTTCGTGATGAACCGTCGAACCGCCGCAACCGTGCGCAAGCTCAAGGATGCGGACGGGCGATACCTCTGGGTGCCGGGCGCCGGCGGCGAAGCAGCGACCATTCTGGGGTACCCGGTGACCGAGATGGAAAACATGCCGGACATTGCCGATGGCGAAGCGGCAATCGCGTTTGGAGACTTCCGACGCGGCTATCTAATTGTCGACCGTCAGGGAGTCCAGGTTTTGCGCGATCCGTACACGGCCAAACCTTATGTCCTGTTCTATACGACAAAACGGGTTGGCGGAGGCGTCCAGAACTTTGATGCGATCAAAGTGCTGAAATTCTAGCTCGAGTCGGCGCTCTCTTTTTAACGCTAAAGGCCTAAATCTATGACCAAACTGACGGTGATCTCGCCGCCGGCGGAAGAGCCTGTGTCTCTTACCTCGGCGAAAGCATTCTTGCGGATCGGACATGATGGTGAAGATCCCCTCATCGCCGATTTGATTGTCAGTGCGCGGGCAAGGATTGAGCAAGAGAGCGGTCTGGCTTTGGTCAGACAAGAGGTCAGGTTGGCCTGGCCCCGATGGCCTGCGAGTCTTGCCGGGCGGGGCGTTTTGCTTCCGAAACGCCCCGTCACGAGCCTGGTATCCGTGCTGGTTATGGATGAGCCCGACACGTTTACCGATCATACCGGCCGGTTTCGGCTCGATTGCGGACGGTTGGCGCTTCGCCCTTGGAGCCAAGCGCCCGCCATCCTGCCAGACGGCTCGGCACAGATCACATTTGAAACAGGCTTCGGCACAGCCGCGGACGTGCCAAGCGATTTGCAAGAGGCCTGTCTCAGACTGATGGCGGCGTTGTATGCTGCGCGCCGGACAGAAACGGGGTCGAGCTCGGGCTCTGCCTCGCATGGCCTGCCGGAACCGGTTCAATCGATCCTGAATGCGCGAAGAGAGGTCCGGTTATGATGCAATCCGCCGCCATACTGACCCAAAACGCAGATCTGGTTGAGGAAGTGCTGAACGCCCTTCGCGCCGATCCGGGCTTGCAAGACGCGCTCGGCACGCCGGCGCGCATCTTTGACACTGAAACGGAGGCGGCGGCCTTTCCCTATATTGTGTTGGAGCGATATCAGCGCACCGATACCAGTGTTTCGCAAGCGGTGTGCGCGGAGCATAGTCTGCAATTTGTCAGCTTCTCTGATTATGGCGGGCAGGTGGAAGCCAAGCGCTTGCTGTCGCGATTGCGTCTCGCGCTGCAGCGCATGCAAATCAGCCCCGCCGGACAAAATGTCGTGCTGGTCCATCCAGCGTTTTCAGACGTGATGCGGACCCGAAATCCGCAGATTTCGCGCGGGCTTTTGCGCGTGCGCATCCATACCGAGGAGATTTGATATGACGGGTCAACGCGGACGAGATGTCTTGATCAAGATTTCCGATAGCGGCACGCCAGAACGGTTTACGACTCTGGCCGGTATCCGCACGACAGAGATTGAACTCAACGCGCAAAGTGTCGATGGCACTGCCGCGGACAGCCCAAATGGATGGCGTGAGCTGATCGCGGGTGCGGGCGTTAAAACTGCGCGTGTTGGCGGGCGCGGTGTGTTCAAAGATGCCGAAAGCGACGCTCAAATGCGCCAAATATTTTTTTCTGGACAGATTGCGCGATGGCAGCTCGTCATCCCTGGGCTCGGATCGATAAGCGGGCCATTGCAGATCAAAGATTTGAAATGGAGCGGCGCACATGATGGCGAGATGGAATTTTCAGTGGCGCTGGAAAGCGCTGGCGAGTTGATATTTGAGGCCGCGGCATGAATGCGGCGCGCGGCGAAGTGGTGCTTGAGATCGAAGGCGAACAGCATGTGCTGTGCCTAACGCTCGGGGCGCTCGCAGAACTTGAGGCGGCGTTTGGGTGCGCGTCACTGTCTGAATTGCAAACCCGGCTTTTGCGCCTTTCTGCGAGCGAGCTGTGCACGGTATTGGAGATTTTGCTGCGAGCAGCCGGATCGACCGCGGACGTGGTGAACGTCGCACCGGGCGCCGCGGCGCGGGCGGTGGCCGAGGCTTTCAATGCTGCCCTGGGCTGAGATGTTTCGCGCGGCTTTGGCCCGCGGCTTGAGCCCGGCCGCATTCTGGCAATTGTCGGTACGAGAATGGATTTGGCTGTCTGGTCCAGCGCTAGTGGCGCTCGGCCGAGACGCTTTTCAAAAGCTGTACGAGGAGCATCCCGATGGATGAATTTGAACAGAGTCTGCAATCTGCGAGCGACAGTCTCAATCGCTTGGTAGATGGCCCAGGTCTCGAGGCAGCGGCGCGGTTGGAGCAGGCTTTCGCACAGTCCGGCGCCCGCATTGAACAAGTGTTCAGCCGCGCCGCACGGTCAGGTGAATTGGATTTTCGGCGCATGGCGGAATCGATCTTGGCTGACTTAGCCCGGATTGTCGCTGAAGCGGTGATTGCACAGTCCGGGCTGGGGCAGGTTGGTCAAACTGTGAATCTGAACATGTCTGTAGGCGGCGGCGCAGATGCCCGTTCAGTGGTCGGCGCGGCAGGCTCTATTGCCAGCGCAGTGGCCTCCGCCGCAGCGCGGGGGGCGCGCTTCGCATGACCGGTTTCCATGAGGTTCAGTTTCCAATGCGTCTCGCCATCGGCGCGATTGGCGGTCCGGAACGCCGGACCGAAATCGTGACCCTGGCAAGTGGCAAAGAGGTTCGTAATGCCAAATGGTCCGGCTCACGTCGGCGCTGGGAGATTGGCAGCGCGATCACCGATCTTGCCGATTTGCAAGACTTGTTGAGCTTTTTCGAAGCGCGGCAGGGGCGGCTTTACGGGTTTCGGTTTCGCGACCCTTTAGACTTTTCCAGCGCCTCCCCGAACCAACTCCACAGCGCGACAGATCAAGTGCTCGGCGAGGGCGATGGCACCCGCACACAGTTTCAATTGATCAAAGATTATGGCGGTGTGACGCGTCGGATTGCAAAGCCGGTGGCCGAAACCGTTGAGCTGGCGCTTGATGCAAATCCGGCCGCGTCCGGCTGGCAGCTCGATCCGACAATGGGAACCGTCACATTTAATGTGCCTCCGCCGGCGCGCGTG
>JBCBYJ010000138.1:0-5435 GCA_039815905.1 Pseudomonadota bacterium
CGTGTCCGGCGCCCGGACACGGACAGCACGCTGACCGATAATCCGCTCGGGGTCGATTTTGTTGAACTGAGCGAAACGGACCGCCGCCGCTACCGCATTTCCAGCGACATTCAGGGCGTCGTCGTACGCTCTGTCTCGCCCCGCGGGCCGAGCTTTGGCAAATTGCGCAAAGG
The DNA here is from genome assembly GCA_039815905.1 of Pseudomonadota bacterium. GTDB lineage: Bacteria > Pseudomonadota > Alphaproteobacteria > Caulobacterales > Hyphomonadaceae > Henriciella. The sequence goes on from JBCBYJ010000138.1 coordinate 174, forward strand.
TGATGTGGTTATGGAAATGGCCTTCAATATGGTGGAAACGCCGGAGGATGCTTTGATTGCCATGGACGAAGCCATTGCGCGCGACGGGCAGCCGCTCTTGCTGCGTATTCATCGCCAAGGCCAGACAATTTTCCGGGCGATCGACTTAGAAGTTCGCGGCTAATCAGTCGCGCCAGACGATTTCACTATCGGTATAGCCTTGGAAATACAGCGCTGTCGTCAAATCAGTGACATTGATAGCGGCGTCTGCGGCGTCCGCGACAATCGGCTTGGCATGCACGGCGAGGCCCAGCCCGGCCGCTTCGATCATCGCAAGATCATTCGCGCCATCGCCCATCGCCAAAGTCGCTGATCGGTTAAGCCCATTCGCAAAAGCGCAATCATCAAGCGCATCAAGTTTCGCTTCGCGGCCTAAGATCGGGTGTCCGACCTCGCCGGTGAGCGCGGTGCCATCGTCGAGCAGCACATTGCCCTTATGGGCTTGGAACCCAGCAGCTTCTGACACCAGCCCGGTGAAAAACGTAAAGCCGCCAGAGACGAGCAAGCAATACGCGCCTGCGTCCTGCATCGTCGCCGTGAGCGTTTTTCCGCCTGGCATGAGTGTGATGCGCTCATCATAGCATTGCTGCAGCGCTGTCAAAGCCAGGCCGCTCAGTTTGCCAACCCGTTCGGTTAAGGCGCCTTCAAAGTCCAACTCGCCGGCCATGGCGCGCGCTGTAATTGCGGCGATCTCATCTTTTAGACCGGCATAAACGGCGAGTTCGTCCAAGCATTCTTGCTGAATAATCGTCGAGTCCATATCCGAGACGAGCAGGCGTTTCTTGCGATGCCGGGCGGGCAACAGCGCGATATCTGCGCGATGCTCAAACGCGCGCCGCAGACTGGCACGGGCGGCGGCAATGTCTGCTTCACCGATCGACACCGCGATCTCAACGGCGGCCCAGCGTTCTTCGGTGCCGAGCAGGCGGACATGGCTCGTCTGGGTCAGGCCTGCCGCTTCACAAGCGCTTTCCAAGGCAGTTCCCAGTTTCACAAAGCCATAACTGACCGGCGCGACCGCCGTTGCGACATGAGAAGAGCGGGGCGATTTGTCCGTCATCGAAGCATTCCTGTCTTTACGCTTTGCGGCGTGCTTCTTACGACTGAAAGCATGAAGCCTGCAATCCTAATTCACGGCCCCACCGCGAGCGGCAAGTCGGAACTTTCGGTTGCTTTGGCGAAACGCGTAGATGGCGAGGTGATAAATGCCGATTCGATGCAGGTCTATCGCGATCTGCGTCTGATCTCGGCGCGGCCTGCTGCGGCAGACATGGATGGGGTGCCGCACCATCTGTTCGGACATGTGGCGGCGAGTGAGCGCTATTCCACCGGGAAATGGTTGGATGCGGTGAAACCGATGATTTCGAAAGTCCAGCGTCGCGGCAAAGTGCCAATCGTGATTGGCGGCACCGGTCTTTATCATCTGGCGCTGATTGAGGGCCTGTCTGAAATCCCGCCGGTTCCGGAAGATGTTCGCGCCGATGTCACGGAAATCTACAAGCGCGGCGGGACGGCAGCTTTGCGAGAGACGCTGGAGCGGGTGGATCGTGAGGCGGCGGAGCGGTTGGGAGAGAGCGACCGGCAACGTCTTTCGCGGGCGCTGGAGGTCTGGCTCGCAACCGGCCGATCCATCACAAGCTTCCAAGGCAAAAAAGGGCGACCGATTCTAGGCGGCAACGAATGGATGGGGATTGCGCTAACGCCAGTGCGGGCGCGGCTTTATGCGCGCATTGATCGCCGCTTTGAAGGCATGCTGATGGAAGGCGCCATGGAAGAGGCCCGCGCCCTGGCGGCCCAAACCTTGCCGGAGGACCTGCCCGCGATGAAAGCGCATGGTATTCCTTGGCTGATCGCCTACTTAAACGGAGAGATCTCGGCCGAGATCGCCGCCGAAAATGCCAAGCGCGACACAAGACGGTATGCCAAGCGCCAATTCACCTGGATTGGGAGACAATTCCCATTTTGGCCGCGTGTTCCCAGTTTGTCCCTAGAAGACCGGATGCGGGTAATTCTTGCCCTTTATAAGGAGGTTGACGCTGGATAATGGGTAAGTTATGCCCCTTGTCATTGTTTGGGAGGAAACGCTTGATGCGTCCAACAGTCGTACTCGTTATTAGGCACCTGCGCTGACGATTTAACCCGTCAGTCGCAGGTGCTTGTAACAAGGGTCTCTGATAAGAGGCCCTTTTTCTTTAGCCCAAACCCCACCGTTCAACCCCTGCAATCTCTTCAAGGATTAGGATCATGAATATGCAGACCAAACTGAAAGCCAAGACAGATACACGCCAGATGACCGGCGCTGAGATCGTCATTACCGCGCTCAAAGAGCAAGGCGTGGACGTGATGTTTGGCTATCCAGGTGGGGCGGTGCTGCCAATCTATGACGCGCTCTTTTCTGAAGCGTCGATCCGGCATATTTTGGTGCGCCACGAACAAGGCGCCGGGCATGCGGCAGAAGGCTATGCGCGCTCCACGGGGAAAGCGGGCGTGGCCTTGGTGACATCCGGCCCTGGCGCGACGAATATGGTCACCCCGATCACGGATGCGATGATGGATTCGATTCCCATGGTCGTGATCACCGGTCAGGTGCCGACGCATTTGATCGGGACGGATGCGTTTCAAGAATGCGACACGATCGGCATTACGCGCTGCTGCGCCAAGCACAATTATCTGGTCACAAATGTCGACGAATTAGCCCGCACCATCCACGAAGCGTTCTTGATTGCGACGTCCGGACGTCCTGGACCGGTGGTGATCGACATTCCAAAGGACATCCAATTCGCGACGGGGCACTATCACAGCAAAGAAGGCGTCGAAAAGCCGACTTACCGCCCGCAAACTGAGCCGAGTGAAAAAGCGATCAAATCTGCGGTGGCGTTGATGAAGACCGCCAAGCGACCGGTTTTCTATACCGGCGGCGGAGTGATCAATTCTGGACCGGCGGCCAGTCAGGCTTTGCGCGACCTCCAGGCTCTGACCGGCTTTCCGGTGACCTCGACGCTGATGGGTTTGGGCGCCTTTCCTGCGCAGCACGAGGATTGGCTTGGCATGTTGGGCATGCATGGTTCATTCGAAGCCAATAATGCGATGCATGATTGTGATCTGATGATCTGTGTCGGCGCCCGCTTTGATGATCGCGTGACGGGGCGGATTGATGCGTTCTCGCCGGCCTCTAAGAAGATCCATATCGATATTGATCCAAGCTCGATCAACAAAGTCATTCGCGTTGACGTGCCGATCATCGCAGATTGCGAAAAGGCGCTCAGCGCTTTGATTGAGGCTTGGGGCACATCCAAGTCCAAAGATCTTTCCGATTGGCAGGCTCAGATCACGACTTGGCGCAGCCGTGACAGCTTCGCGTTTGAACCGAGCCAGGACGAGATCAAGCCGCAATACGCGATCGAGCGGCTGTATGAACTGACCAAGGATCGCGAGACCTATATTTCAACCGAAGTCGGTCAGCACCAGATGTGGGCTGCGCAGCATTATCATTTTGAAGCGCCCAATCGCTGGATGACCAGCGGCGGCCTTGGCACAATGGGCTATGGATTGCCTGCTGCGGTTGGGATTCAAGCGGCGCATCGCGATGCCTTGGTGATTGATATTGCCGGCGAGGCTTCGGTCCAAATGGTGCTTCAAGAACTCTCGACGGCGGTCCAGCATGACTTGCCGATCAAAGTGTTTATTCTGAATAATGAGTGGATGGGCATGGTCCGCCAATGGCAGGAGCTGCTGCACGGCGAGCGTTATTCGCATTCCTATTCGGACAGTTTGCCGGACTTTGAGAAGCTCGCAGAGGCCTATGGCGCTTTGGGATTGCTGTGTGATGACCCCAAAGAGTTGGACGCCAAGATCCAGCAAATGATCGATTATGACGGGCCCGTTGTGTTTGATTGCCGGGTCACCAAAGCAGAGAATTGTCTGCCCATGATCCCGTCAGGCGCCGCTCATAATGAGATGATCCTCTCCGAAATCACCGGTGAAGAAATTGACGAAGCAGGAAGAAAACTCGTCTGATGTCATCTCTTCCCTTTTCCATGGCGGCTGCCTCTGGCAGAAGCGGTGTCCAGAAGGAGGGGGTCGCCATGGGTCTTGAGAGCCTTTTTGGATGGCTGCAGAGCAATATCGAAGTCTTCGTCGCGCTTTCATCCGCGGCGGTGGCCGTGTTTGCCGCGATTATCAGCCGCAACGAGACCCGCAGGCAGCGCGTGATCCAGATGGAAAATCTGCGTCATGGCTTAGATGCGCAGAGCCTCGGCTGGGGCAATCAGTGCATTGACGTGCTGACACGTGCGGCAACCTTCGCCCGGACGCGTCAGCATCAATCGAATGATGCGAGCTTCTTTCAACAGCGGGTGAACCTGATGCTCGCGGTCTCTGCGCTTGTGGAGCGCGGGCGGCTGTTCTTTCCGAATATCGATCCGCAGCATAAAGGCATCGATAAAGAAGGCGCGTATCGCGGCAATCGGCCGCCGATTTTGGACGCGCTGATGTTTGCTTATTACGAGATTGAAGCTTTGACCCGTCAAGGCGGGCCAACCGCCGATAATAGCGCCGACTATATTGACGATTGCCGCCGCTTGCTCGTCTCAGAGCTGCAAGCCCATTTTGATCCGCGCCGCCGCGATGCGATTGTCGACCGCTATGATGATCAGCGTCTCGATCATCGAAGCGACGCCATTGAGCGGACAAAAAACCTCAAGGCGCAACTTAAGTCCCGTCGTCCGAATTTGAACATTCCCGATCGTAAGGAGACCCTGCAATGAGCGAAAGTCCCGCCAGCGCTTATGATATGAGCCATGCTGATGAGGACGAAGAGCGGCGCACGCTCGCGGTTCTCGTGGACAATGAGCCAGGTGTGCTTGGCCGGGTTGTCGGGCTGTTTTCGGCCCGCGGATATAATATTGAAAGCCTGACAGTCGCCGAAACCGATCGCGATCGTCACCGTTCCCGGATCACAATTGTGACGACCGGGACAGCGCACACTTTGGAGCAGATCGAGGCCCAGCTTTTACGCTTAGTGCCGGTCGCAAGTGTCATCGATATCACCAAGTCAAAGCGCGGTATCGAGCGCGAATTGGCGCTGATCAAGGTCGCAGGCACGGGCGATAAACGCGTCGAGGCTTTGCGGATTTCTGAGATCTTCCGGGCGCGCGTGATTGATACGACCAATAAAAGCTTCATTTTCGAGCTGACCGGCGCGAGCGATAAGATTGATCAATT
>JBCBYJ010000139.1:0-5425 GCA_039815905.1 Pseudomonadota bacterium
CCGCGTTAAGGCGTTTGAGAATATCCGAAACTTTCGAGATTTTGGCGGCTATGCCGGGGCAGACGGTAAGACCATTCGCCCGGGCGTCTTGTTCCGTTCGGCGCAGTTCGGCGAAGCCAGCGCCGCCGATCTGAACGCGCTGGAGCGCTACAATATTAAAGTCCAAGCCGATCTGCGACGGCCCGATGAGCGCGAACGTCATGGCCATCGCTGGCCGGGGAATGACGTGCGCGTGATCTTAAGCGAAAAAGGCTCCGCCAAGCAGGCCCCGCATGTCCAATTCTTGTCGGAAGTATCTGTTGATGCCCCGAAAGCGCGCGGCTGGATGATGGATTATTATCGCGCTGCGCCATTTAAAGACCAGCATGTTGAAACCTATTCGGCTTGGTTCGCCGCTTTGGCTGAGCTCGGCTCTGGCGAAGCGGCTGTGGTCAATTGCGCCGCGGGAAAAGATCGCACAGGGATCTTATGCGCGCTGACCCATCATGTGCTGGGCGTCGATGAAGCGACTATTTTTGCGGATTATGAACTGACCAATGAAGCCGCCGACGTGGCGGGCCGATTGCCGGAAATGGCGCGTCAGTTCAATACTTATATTGGCAAGGATTATCCCGATGAGGTGTTTCAGCCCTTTGTCGGCGTGCACGCGGATTTCCTGAGCGCGGCTATGGAAAGCGTCACCGCTCAGGCCGGAGGCTTGGACACGTACTTGGCGGACACGCTCGGGGTAGGGGACGCTGAGAAGGCGCATTTGCGGGCGAAATTTCTGATCTGACACAGACGATCAATTCTGGCCCGCGGCTCTTGATAGAGCAGAGGTTTTACGCGTATCGCAGGGCATGACGGATACGATTCGATTATGTGCCGTGCAGGCCGCCCCGGCTTTGTTCGACAAACAGGCCAGTTTGCAGATCGCCCTCGATTGGATCGACAAAGCCGCTAATGAGTCGCCAGACGTCATCGCCTTTGGCGAGGCCTGGCTGCCCGGTTATCCCTTCTTCATCGATAGCCCTTTATCCAACACCTGGTGGGACGCGGCGTCTGAGCTTCTTAAAAATGGCGTGCGCTTGGATGGACCGGAAGTGGCGGCGCTGTGCCAGGCGGCGGCCCGCGCCAAAACGGATTTGGTGATTGGTGTCAATGAGCTCGATCCGCAGACCGAGGCGACGCTTTATTGCACAATCCTGACCATTGGCCGGGACGGCACGCTGCTCAATCGACATCGCAAATTGAAGCCAACCCATCATGAGCGCTCGGTTTGGGGGGACGGCGATGCCAAGGGCTTAAAGCCCATTCAGCGTGATTGGGGCCGCCTCTCATCCTTGAATTGTTGGGAGCATAATGCGGTCCTGCCGGGCTATGCGCTGATGGCGCAAGGGGTGGATGTGCATGTCGCGGCTTGGCCAGGGCGCGAACCTGAGGTGGCGCCAAGCCAACCGGTCTGGGCCCGCCAAGTCTTGCTCAGCCGCGCCTTTGCCAGCCAAGCCGGCGCCTATGTGATGTGTTCGGCGGGTTTAAGACTGAAAGCGCACGTTCCGGACCGGTTTCAATCGCTTTACCAATTCGACCATAATGGCGGCTCGGCCATTATCGATCCGCGCGGCGAGCTGATCACTGAATTGCTGCGGGATGAAGAGGGGATCCTGGTCGCCGAGGCAGACTTAGCACTGGCGCGCGCCTGCAAAGTCGCGAGCGATCCAGCCGGACATTATTCGCGGCCAGACCTCTTTCGTTTAGAAGTCGATGGCCGCGAACTTTATCCTGGCGATCGCGGTTAGCTGTCGCTGAGCTGGTCTGCCATTTTCCGCGCGAACCGGCGTGAGGCGCGATTGGCATCGCCCCATGTGCTAAAGCCGACCACGTCGCGAATGTTGTTTTGGAACCACTCATAGTCTTGAGCCGCGAGGACATTGCCTTCTGCATCAAACGCCGTGCCGGACAGCTCCATGCCGCCAATCGAGATGGAGCGAATTGGGTCCAAGCCAGGCTTCCCTGACAATTGCTCAAAGGTTGGCCGATTGGGTTTGGCATCGACAATCACGATTTCGACACGGGCGGCGGTGACTCCGGCTTTTTCAAAGGCCTGATCGAGATCCTTGGTAATGTCTTGGCGCAAGCGTTCGCCTTCGCGTTCGCCATAATTTTCTGTGAGCTCTTCGGCGAAATCATCGCTATAACTCACGGCGACTTCTGTTGCCGCAGCAACAGGAAGGAGCGCAAGCGCTCCGATAGCGGCAATGATGATTTTCATAAGCAGGCTCCTTTGGCGATTGAGAACAGAATGGAATATAGGGCAAAATCCCATCCTGTTCCAATCACGTCGCTGCGAGGCTTTGATTAAATCGTGTCAACGAACACGATTTCTGCCTCTTCAACCCCGGTCAGGGTGAGCCGCGCGCCGCCTGTAATTGCTGCGCCATCGCGGGCGTGCAGCACCTCACCGTTCAGGTCCACCGATCCTGCGGCGAGGACGAGATAGCCATATCGGCCCGCTTTGACTTCATACTCGATCTGTTCGCCCGCTTTCAACGTTGCGCCCAGCACAGCCGCATTCTGACGGATGGGCAGCGCATCGGCCTCACCGCGTCCGCTGGCCAGGACCGCCCACGCGCCAGACCGATCCGCCTTTGGAAAAGCTTTGGCGCCCCAATCCGGGGCTCCGCCAGCCTCAGCCGGTTCGATCCAGAGTTGGAAAATGGTCGTGTCTTCTGATTCGGCATTCCATTCAGAGTGCTGAACGCCATTGCCAGCGCTCATGACTTGGACATCGCCGGCTTCGGTCCGCCCTTTATTGCCGAGCGAGTCCTGATGCGTGATCGCGCCTTGGCGGACATAGGTGATGATTTCCATGTCGCGATGGCCATGCGGTGGAAAGCCAGTATTTGGCTGGATCGTATCATCATTCCAAACGCGCAGCTTGCCATGGCCCAAACGAGCCGGGTCGTAATAGTGCGAGAACGAGAAATGATAATGGGCGTTCAGCCAGTCATTTTGAAAATTTCCGAGGTCTGAAAAGCGTCTAATCTCAATCATGATCGCCTCCTTTCGTGTTGCGTTGCACTCAAAATGGCACCGCGCCCGTCAGAGAGTAGAGCCGGGGGCTCAAATTCAATTATGCGATTCTGGTATGAATGGAGGGACGAAAAAACCCCACTCACTGAGCGGGGTTTTTTACAATGACAGAGATGTGCGTCTTTACCTGATCCGCACGACGGCGCCGCTGGATGTGTCTTGTTTCACATCGCCTGGATTGCCGCTGACTGAGATCGACGAGCCGCTAGAGGCGTCTGCGTCAACCCGGGTCGAGGCGAAGGCCATAATGCGGGAACCGCTGGATGCATCAATATCGGCGTTTGAGCATTCAAGCTTTTGCAGCGTAACGTTTGAGCCAGAAGAGGCGTCAATATCAATCCTCTGACACGCGCCTTCAACATCGATAACAGAACCGCTCGAGGCGTCGATTTCGAGATTGTTCGCGATCACATTGCCTTTGAACGTCGCGCCAGAGGATGCGTCCACAGCGGTTAGGTTCGGAGCGGAGGCATAGACGGTGAGCTTCGGTGCGCGCTGGCCCCATTGGCTGTTGCGGCTTTTCTGCGCGATCAAGGTGTCACCATCGACTTCGATATTGACCTGATCCCAGCTGCCACGCTCAAGCGTCGCGGTGACTGAGGCGTTCGGGTCTTGGGTGAAGACCATTGTGATACCGCCGCCGACTTCGACTTTATCAAAAGACTTTGAACCAAAATCGCGGGTTTCTGGAGCTGTGACGCCGTCAGAAGAGCCATTGTGCTGTGCCAGACTTTGTTGAATTTCGGCGCGGCGCTCGGCGCGTTCGCGGTCGCGCTCTGCCTGCGCTTCAGCACGTTCTCTGTCGCGCTCGGCACGAGCTTCTGCGCGCTCAACCATGGCCTCGGCACGGTCAGCATCTGCTTCTGCGCGTTCGACGAAAAGCTCGATTCGGTCTTCCCACTGGCTGGCTTGGGCGTCGGCCCAGGCTTCAATATGGGGCTCCATTTCATCGGCCCAGGCCTCGGCTTGCGCTTCGACTGTCTCGCCCCAAGCTTCCATCTCTTCGCCCCAGGCTTCCATTTTGGATTCCCACTCCGCAAATTCTGGGCTGTCTTCCATAGCTCCGAGTTTTTCCGTGTCGAATTCCATGTGGAAACTATTGCCGTCTTGTTCGAACACCATGCCGTCAAAGCCGGGAATCATCGGCATTGCAGGCATTGGCGGCATCGGTGGCATGTCATCCATGTTGAATGAGAAGGTTTCGCCATCGACCGTGACGGCAAAGCTCATGTCCCGATCGCCGCTATAGATGAAGACGTTCTCGCTGTCAGACTCGGTCTCAGCGGACGCGGCGGGTGCGCCGTCTAATTCTTGAGCGACAGAGGAGGTGCAAGATGCCGTTGCGAAGATCGCGCCAGCGCCGAGCGCCACGGCCAGGGAGCCCCCCATGAGCCGACTGCGAAGGGAGGGAGTGGGGTTCGTCATCATTATTAGTCTTTCTTTTATGGGATGAGCGAGGGTGAGGCTCGCCGCAGCGATGCGACGATCCGAGGGGCGGGCAAGGCGCGCGGCCTTGACCAGGGTCCGGCCATATGCGGCAGGAGACAGTTTCGCACGGCCAATCACATCCGCATCGCAAGCGGCTTCTTGGTCGGTGCGGAAGGCTTTCAACGCGACATGAGCGAAGGGGTTGAACCACTGCGTCGCTGCAACAATCCGCGCCGCCTGGAACGCCCAGAGATCGCGGCGTTTGAGGTGCATCAGCTCGTGCACCAATGCGTCGCGGCGTTCCGGGGCCTCATAATCCTCTTCGAACCACATTGGCAGCAAGATGATCGGGTTTTTCAGACCGGTGACCAGCGGGCCGCTGCACAATAGGCTCGCGCGCACGTCTGGCACACGCTTGATACCGAGCTGTTTCGCGATGCGCTCAGTTTCGGCAACAGTGTCTGGATTGGCGGGTTCGGAGTCGCCGTCGATCAGCTCCAAGAATTGGCGCTGCTGATAGATCGAGCGACCGAGCCAGAGGACCATCCCGGTTACCCAAACACATGTCAGGATCAGGGGGGCTTGGACCAAGATGGCCTCTAGCAAGCTTGTACCAACCGGCGCTGCGCTCTCAGTTTCAGGCGCGACCATGACATTAAAGTCCATTGCCGGTGCCGGTGCGATGGTCGTTTCAATCGCGTCCGGGATGGCGGCGGGGACGGCTTCGAAACGGCTACGTGCGATGATGTCCGGCTCAATAACCGGCACGGCCGGGGCGGTGCGATTAAAGCCAAGCAGGCCAGCCAGCGACCAATTGCCGGGCAGGGGCGGGGTCACGAACCGCGCCAAGGGCAAAGCCCAAAGTAAGTAAGCGGCCTTGGCGCCGAAGCGCATGGCAAAGGGCTTTCGGATCAGCAAAACCAAG